>JASHPD010000263.1 GCA_030038315.1 Acidobacteriaceae bacterium | reverse complement strand
GGAAGGGCAGGACACGCTCGGATGGGACCCGTGGGCGCTTTACCTGGCGCAGCAGGGATACATTGTGCTCACGCCGAATTATCGCGGCGGCATTGGGTACGGCGAAAAGTTCCGCAACCTGAATGTCGAAGACAGCGGAGGCGGTGAAGTCAGCGATGTGGCGCAGGGGGCCGAGTATCTCATCGCCCAGGGGCTTGCCGATCCGGCGCGCATCGGCATCGGCGGCGGCAGCCACGGAGGAACGATGGTCGCCTATGAAGTCACCAAGCGGCCGGATATCTGGCACGCGGCCGTCGAGCTCTACGGCGTTGTGGACCGCGCTTCTTACATACAAAGAACCAACCGTCCGTCAGCCATCCGCTGGATCGCCAAGATGGGCGGAACACCGGACGAGAAGCCGGAGGTCTATCGCAAGGCCGATATTCTTCCCGACGTGCCCAAAATCGCGGCGCCGCTGCTCATTATGCAAGGCCAGGACGATCCGCAGGTGCCGCCGTACGAGTCTGTACAATTTGTGGATGCCTTGAAGAAGGCAGGCAAGCCGTACCTGTATTTCACGTTTCCCAACGAGCTGCATGGATTCTCGCAAAAGGATCACCGGATCGAGGCATGGCGCAGGGAGATCGCCTTCCTGAACAACTACCTCAAGCCGGAATACGGGCGCAGCATCACATCCACGGATAAAATCGTGCTCGACGAAACACAGGTTCAATAGGAATTGTTACCTCCATTCTCCGGCAGCATTCAGTCCACGGAAAACGCCTTGTTTGCCGCGCGGACATCAATGCTGCCGGAGGATTTCCCGATCGATTTTCTGATGAGGGCCTATTTGTGGGAACGCAGCGCCGGGTCAACCTTCTTTTCCTCACCGGAACCCTCTGCTATATCGGCGGATTCGCCGCGTCTCTTTATGAATCCGCGCACGGCGGCTCTTTTCTCTTCTGGCTTTATGCAGGCGTGCGGGTTCTTGCGCTTCTTCTGCTTCTCCTGCTGACGGCAAAACGCCGATCGCTCGCAGCGTGGATCTTCTGGTCGATGCTTGCGGGGCTGGAGATCGGGCTGGATGCGCCGCAGCTCGCCCTGCATCTGCGCATCTTCAGCGACATCTTTCTGCGGCTCATCCAGATGATCGTGGCTCCGCTCATTCTGGGGATTCTGATTACGGGCATCGGAAAACACGCCAGCTCAAAAGAGGTCGGGCGCCTGGCGCTGAAGTCGCTGGTCTATTTCGAGGCGCTCACCACGCTTGCGCTGGTGATTGGCCTGGCTGCGATCGACATCAGCAAAGCAGGCATCGGCCTGGCTGGTTCCCACCTTGCTTCTTCAACGGCAGCCGTAACGAGCTCCCTGCCGCAGCTTACCTGGGATCGCTTTCTGCTTGACGCGGTTCCGGAGAACCTGGCCAAATCCATAGCGGAAAATCACGTTCTGCAGGTCGTGGTCTTTGCAATTCTCTTCGGCATCGCCATCGGGCAGCTCCGGGACAATCAGAAGCAGCCTCTGCTCTCTTTTTTCGATTCCTTTACCGCTGCAATCTTTCAGTTGACGAACTTAATCATGTACACCGCGCCGTTTGCGGTTTGCGGAGCGCTTGCCTATACCGTGGCGCATTCGGGATTCGGCATTCTGCTCGGCCTTGGGAAGCTGGTGCTTACGCTCTATGCGGCCATTGCAGCATTTGCCCTGCTGGGAATGCTGCCGGTCGTGTTATTGGCCCGGGTTCCACTGCGCCGCTTTCTTATCGCAATCTCAGAGCCCGCCGCAATCGCATTTGCCACGAGCACCTCGGAAGCGGCGCTGCCGGTTGCGATGGAACGCATGGAAGAGTTCGGCGTCCCGGCAAAGATCGTCGGCTTTGTCATCCCCACCGGATACAGCTTCAACCTGGCGGGCTCCTGCCTCTATCTCTCGCTGGCGGCAATCTTCATGGCGCAGGCTGCGGGAATCCATCTTTCTTTTTTGAGCCAGATGATGATGCTGTGGACCATGCTGCTGACCAGCAAAGGGATTGCCGGCATTCCCCGCGCCGTTTTTATTGTGTTGACAGCCACAGCCGCCAGCTTTCATCTGCCGATAGAGATTCTTCCCGTCCTGCTGGGAGTTGACGTGCTGATGGACATGGGGCGGTCTACGGTAAACGCCGTGGGAAATTGCGTTGCCAGCGCTGTCATTGCGCGCTGGGAAGGCGTGGCGTTTCCGCCAGCGCAGACGATCGCCGCGGGCGGCCCGGACGAAGCGCATCCTCTGAAGTTTCGATAGGGTCATCCAGAAACAGGGAACGAAAAATAGGGGCTTCCGGCGCTGTTTTCCGATGGCTCCACTCACAGCCGGGCAGCCGCAGACGGCTTCCCGATAAAATGAAAGCATGGCTTCCACGGTTTCTTCTTCCCCCGTTGCGCTCCGCTGCCAGGGGCTGCTCTTCGATATGGACGGCATCCTGATCTCCTCGCTGGCCTCGGTGGAGCGCAGTTGGACGAAGTGGGCGAATCTGCGCGGACTGGACCCGGCTTACGTGCTCGGCGTCATCCACGGGCGGCGGGCGATTGAGAGCGCGGCCGAGCTACGGCCCGACCTGGATGCCAACGAGGAGCTGAGGCTCATCGAAGAGATTGAATGCGCCGACGGCGAGGGAGTTGAGGTTTTGCCCGGCGTGCGGGAGCTGCTCAAGGCGCTGCCCGCCAGCCGCTGGACAGTGGTGACGAGCGCGACCGAAAAGCTAGCGCGCACACGGCTGGCAATGGTCGGCATCCCTGTGCCGGAGCGGCTGGTTACGGCCGATTCGGTGAAGCTGGGCAAGCCGAATCCCGCGCCTTACCTGGCCGGGGCCGCGATTCTCGGGTTTGCGCCGGAGAGCTGCGTGGTTGTCGAGGACTCTGCTGCCGGCGTGCAGGCCGGTGAGGCCGCCGGGTGTACGGTGATTGCCACGACTTTTTCCCATGAGGCGGAAGAGCTGGAGGCGGCGCATTACCTAGTGCGCGATTTGACCGGGATTACGGTTCAGGCCGGCGCGGATGGGCTGGAGCTGCGGTTTCAGCCGCTGCGGTAGGGAACAGGGAACAGAAAAAACATCCCTCACAAGCTGTCATCCTGAGCGAAATGTGGAGTGCTTTTGCTCCGCGCGGAGTCGAAGGATCTGCAGTTGTCTTTCGCACGCACCAGCGATCCGGCGGGTGCCCCATGTCCGTGTTTTCGGACGTGGGATCGCAAGTTCTCAAAATTTTCTTTTGGAATTTTGCAAGGAATTATGCCCAAATATGCCATCCTGAATTCAGCAGAGAAAAACCACGGCCCGATTCCCACCGGAACCGGGCCGTTTTCGCATTCTGCATAAAAAGGACGAGTCGCAGAACCCAGGCCTCGGCCGCTTTTGCGCGCTGCGTAGCTAAGTCAATAAAAAGAAAGATGTTATCTTTTTAGAAAAACAAACCTTGCAACTTGCATCTATGTGCCGCTGTGCATCGAAATCCAAGACAGGAGCCATAACCATCTCAAAAGCAATCGCTTACAACCCGAGCTTCCCGTACATTTAACTAAATCATGCCCATTCCACAGGATCTCCACAGCCGCTGTGAGCTCGTCGCTAACCAGCTCAAAAAACGCAAGTTAGAAGAATGGCTTCCACAGGAAACACGCGGGCGCAGACAAAAGCAACACCTCGGACGCTGCAAACCAAGCCAAAACGGCTTGGTTTGCAGCTTTATTCGTTTGCTTCGATCTTGCGGCCATGCGGGTCCTGCAGCGGGCGGGAGTTGATGCGGTAGAGTTCCGCAAAGGTCCGCAACTGCGCGCGGCTGATGCTCATGCTCTGCTCGAAGACGAACCAGTGGACGCCCTCGGTGCAGGGCGGGGTGGTGAGCGAGCCCATGTAGGTCCAGTAGCCGTGGTCGGGAGGTAAAAGGCCGCCGGGGTCAATCAGGTCGGTGATCTTCTCGGTCTGGCCGGCGGCCGTGGGCAGATGGTTCCAGAGCGTGGCGAGCACGGCGTTGGGGTCGCCGCGGTCCTCGTTGAGCAGGA
The DNA here is from genome assembly GCA_030038315.1 of Acidobacteriaceae bacterium. GTDB lineage: Bacteria > Acidobacteriota > Terriglobia > Terriglobales > Acidobacteriaceae > Telmatobacter. The sequence goes on along the minus strand of JASHPD010000263.1, from coordinate 5,863 downwards.
CGGCGATGACGGCGAGCTTGCCGTCGGCGCTGCGGTGAACGAAGTGGACCACCATGTCGGAGAGCTTGCCTTTGACGGCCTCCTCGCTGGGGTGGTGGAAGTGGAACTGGACGAGGTCGTAGCGGACGCCGCCGGCGAGGATGTAGCTGCCCGGCTGGACGTTCACCTGAATGGTGTGGCCGTTGTTGACGATTGTGACGGGGCCGGCCATGTAGTGGAACTTGATGGGCTGGAGCGCCTTGTTGAGATGCGCGTGGCGGATGTCGATGGGGGATTGCTCCTTGCCCTTGGAGCAGGCGCGCCATGCGGGGTCGAGCTTGCCCCAGTTGAGCGGGCCGTATTTGCCGAGGTAGTCCCAGTGGGGCTCGTTGCCGGTTTCCGGTGTTGGCTGCGGTGTCTGGGCTTGCAGCGTGGCTGCGGTGAGAGCAGGGATGAACAGGACCGCGGCGGCGGCTAGAGTCAAGAGGCGCATCGTTTCTCCCGTGAGGCGGACGAGTTGGCCGCCCGCGAAGATTTTAGACGATGGGATGGGCGTGGGGGAAAGTCGATTGTCATCCCACCCTTGCGCAAAAAGCGCGCAAGGATGGGGCACCCGGCAACTGCAGATCCTTCGACTCCCTTCGGTCGCTCAGGATGACAACCTTCTTTAATTTAGGGCGGCAATGTTTGTGGAAAGAAAAACGAGGAACCTTGGCGGGTTCCTCGTTTTTTTGTTGCGTGGGCGGGAGGGTTACTTTGCCGCGGCTACGGTTGCGGCCTGCTCTTTGAGCGTGGCGGCCTTGTCGGTGGCTTCCCAGGTGAACTCGGGCTCGGTGCGGCCGAAGTGGCCGTAAGCCGCGGTCTTCTGGTAGATGGGACGGCGCAGCTTGAGGCTGTCGATGATGCCCTTGGGGGTGAGCGAGAAGTTCTTGCGGATGAGCCTGGTCAGCTCAGCTTCGCCGATCTTGCCGGTGCCGAAGGTTTCGACGAGGACGCTGACCGGCTCGGCGACGCCGATGGCGTAGGCGAGCTGGACTTCGGCGCGGTCGGCGAGGCCGGCGGCGACGATGTTCTTGGCGATGTAGCGGGCGATGTAGGCGCCGGAGCGATCGACCTTTGTCGGGTCCTTGCCGCTGAAGGCGCCGCCGCCGTGACGGCCCATGCCGCCGTAGCTGTCGACGATGATCTTGCGGCCGGTGAGGCCGGTGTCGCCCATGGGTCCGCCGATGACGAAGCGGCCCGTCGGGTTGATGTGGTACTTGGTGTTCTCGTCGAGCAGTTCGGCGGGGATGACGGCCTGGATGACGTGCTTGAGGATGTCGGCGTGCAGCTCTTCGTTCGAGACCGACTCGGCGTGCTGGGTGCTGATGACGACGGCGTCAACGCGGACGGGCTTGCGGTTCTCGTCGTACTCGACCGAGACCTGGCTCTTGCCGTCGGGGCGCAGGTAGGGCAGCTTGCCGTTCTTGCGGACTTCGGTGAGGCGCTTGGTCAGCTTGTGGGCCAGCGAGATCGGCGCCGGCATCAGTTCGGGGGTCTCGTTGGTGGCATAGCCGAACATCATGCCCTGGTCGCCGGCTCCGCCGGTGTCCACGCCCTGGGCGATGTCGCCTGACTGCTTGTTGATGGTGGAGATGACGGCGCAGGTGTTCGAGTCAAAGCCGTAGACGGCGTTGTCATAGCCGATGGAGGCGATGACGCCGCGGACAAGCTGCTGGAAATCGACGTAGGCTTTGGTGGTGATTTCGCCGGCGATGACGACGAGGCCGGTGGCGGTGAGGGTTTCGGCGGCTACGCGGCTGTAGGGGTCCTGCTCAAGGCAGGCATCGAGAATGGCGTCGGAGACCTGGTCGGCGATTTTGTCGGGATGACCCTCGGTCACGGATTCAGATGTGAACAGAAAACGGTCGCTCAATGTAAGTTCCTCCCCAGTGAAGGGATTGTCTTTTATGACCGGCGCCACGAAGAGGCAGACAGCAGCCCGCGCTGCGCGACAGCCTGTGCATCGAAACTATGGTAATTGGGCGGGGTTGAGGATGCAAAAGACAAGCTCAGTGAATGGGGAGGGATGGAGGGTGAAGCGGGCAAAGGAGCGGTTCAGCGGAAACAGGTCAAGGCAGAAGTGGTGTTTGTCCCGCCGTTGAAATTCTTCGTTTGCGATCCCATGTCTCCAAATGCGGGAGACATGGGGCACCCGGCTTCTGTGCTTCGGCATACAGCAACTGTGGAACCGCTGTAGCCGCGCTCAGGCGCGATAGCGAGTTGGCGGGTTAGCGGTTGGGGAGGGGTGGACGGATGGATGCGGGTTAAGCAGCGACTGGTCAGGCGGCGCGGGGATGGATTGCGCGGGGGCGTGCGTGAAGGGCATGAGGCTGGACCACCATCCGGCGCGGAGGCCGTAGTAACGGACGGCGAGAAAGACGCCGGCGAGAACGGCGAGCGCCAGCAGCAGGGCGCCGAGCCATCGGATGCGGCCTTCCTGCACCGCATGGCGCTGCAGGCGGGCGCGGCCGACGTTGGCGGCGAACTCGGTCCAGTTGCGGTCGTCGTCGAGGATCTGGCCGGAGGCGGCGTAGGCCTTCATGAAGCGGTCGGTCCAGTCGTTCTGGTCGAGGCCGAGGGCGTTGGCGTATCCGCGGACGATGCCTTTATTGAGGATGCCGCCGGGGAGCTGGCGAAAATGATTCTGCTCGAGCGCCAGGAGATGGTGCTGGCTGATCTTGGTTACCGCCGTGATGTCCTCCAGCGCGATGCCGCGGGAAATCCGCTCCATGCGCAGGTCTTCACCGAAGCTGCCCATTCGCTGTCCGTCGCGGCCGGCTCGTCCTTCTTGTCTCGCCCGGCAGCGTGAAAGTGAGGCTTTTGGCCTCCAGGTGGATTATCCAATAACGATAAACGCAGGTCCAGCTTCCTGCAAAATCTATCGTCTGATTTTTCACGAAACTTTACCAAAATGGGAGGGGACTAATTTGGTTCGGGGGTGGTTTGGCTTATTTATAGATGGATGAGACCGCGCTGGAGGGCGGTTACGACGGCCTGGGTGCGGTCGTTGACGTTGAGGCGCATGAGGATGACGCTGACGTGGCACTTGACGGTGGCTTCGGTGATGCCGAGCTCGGAGGCGATCTCGCGGTTGCTCTTGCCGGTCATGATGAGCTGGAGGACCTCGCGCTCGCGGGCGCTGAGGTCGGAGTCCGGCACGCGCGAGGAGAGCGCGCGGGTGACGGGGGTGGGCAGGAAACGGCCGCCGGTGTGGACGCGGCGCAGGGCGTTGACGAGGGCGTTGTGGGGCATTCCCTTGACGATGTAGCTGCGTGCGCCGGCTTCGAGGGCCTGGTGGATGTCTTCGTCGCCTTCGTAGGTGGTGAGGACGACGAACCTGGCGTCGGGATGGCGGGCGCGGACGGCGCGGATGACTTCAACGCCGCTGATGCCGGGGAGGCGCAAATCGACGAGGACGATGTCGGGCAGGAGGCGCTCGTAGAGCTCGATGGCGTCTTCGCCGCTGCCGGCCTGCGCGGCTACGGTCATGTCCGGCGTGGCCTGGATGATGGCGGCGATGCCGACGCGCATGATGGGATGGTCATCGACGATGAGGACGCGGATGGGATTCTGCTTTCGCGTTTCCGTTGGGAGCGGATTGGGGATTTCGCGCAGCATCTTCGTCTCACTTCATCGGGGTGGTGGCGGGGTTGTCAAATACGCTCATGGCGGGCAGGGCGTTGTGGTTGGAATCGAAGAGCGCGCGGCCGGCGAGCGGCCCGCCGGCTACGGCCGGCTCCCACCAGAAGACGCCGCGGCCTAAATGCTGGGGCGTGGCGCGCACGGCGGCGTTGACGGCGGCGAGAAAATCGCGCTGGCCTTGCGGGCTTTCAGGAAACGGAGCTTTTTTGCCGATGAAGTCGCCGGGGGTCCAGTTGTAGGCGGTTTCGACGACGACGATCGGCTTGCGGAAGCGGAAGGCGAGGTCGTGCAGCGTTTGGCGCAGCGTGGCGATGCTGCCGTGCCAGTGCGGGTAATACGAGAGCCCGATGACGTCCCACGGGATCCGGTAGTCGAGCAGCTTGTTGTAGAAGGCGACGGCGGCGGCGGGGTCGCCGCTGCGGTCGATGTGGATCATGAGAAGCGGGCGGGGCAAGGAGCGGGGTAGAGAACCGCGCGAGGCATCGACGCCGGCGATGGCGGCGCGCAGCAGGTCGGCGAAGTGATCCCAGTTGTCGGGGAGCTTGCCGTCGGGCCAGTCCATACCGTTGGTGATTTCGTTGCCGGTCTGCACCATCTCGGGATAGACGCCGGCGTTGCGGAAGGCGATGAGGGTGTCGCGGGTGTAGGCGAAGATGGCGTTTGCGAGCTGCTTGTGCTTGAGGTTCTTCCAGGCGGTGGGCAGGAATTGCTTGCCGGGGTCGGCCCAGGTGTCGGAGTAGTGGAAGTCGAGCAGGAGATGGAAGCCGAGGGCTTTGGCGCGTTTGGCGAGGGCGAGCGTGTAGGGCAGATCGTTGGGCAGGTCGGTGGGATGGACGAAGATGCGCAGGCGGACCCAGTTGAAGCCGTGGCTGCGGAGGATTTCGAGCGCGGGTTTGGGGACGCCGTTGTCTTTGAAGACGACGCCCTGCTGCTCGGCTTGCGCGAGGAAAGAGACGTCGGCTCCGACGGCGAATTGCTGCAACTGCGCCCGGCACGGCGGCGCGCAGAGGGTGAGCAGCGCTGCGATTGTGCAGAGCAGAAGGGATTTTTTCATGAGGGCTTCTCCGTTGGCGGCAGGTCGGCCGGCTCGGGCTCGGTTCGCTGGTTCATCTGCATGTAGAGCGCGCGGACCTGATCCTGCGCGCTGCGCACGGTTTGAAAGAGCTGCATCTCTTTTTCGGCTTCGCTGTCGCGGTGCGCGGCTTTGAGGGCGCGGGCGTAGCGGTAGTGGGCTTCGGCGTTCATGGGGTCTTGCGCGACGGCCTGGCTGAGATACGGCAATGCCTGAGCGGGCTTGTCCATCTGCATGAGCACGCGGCCGGCGCCCATTTGCGCGGCGATCTCGTGGGCGTTGAGCGCGTAGGCCCGCTCGTAGTGCGCGAGGGCAAGGTCCATTCTGCCTTCGAGCGAGGCGAGGCGGCCAAGCTCGCATTCGAGGCGCGGGCCTTCGCCGTCCACTTCGAGGGCCAGCGCGAGCTCTTTGCGGGCCTGATCCTGCGCGTTGGGGTCTTCGGGCGAGGCTTCGAGGATGGCTTCGGCAAGCTCGAAGTGCGCGCCGGGAAGACGCGGGTCGATGGCGATGGCTTTGCGGTAGTGCCCGGCGGCGCGCGGCAGATCGCCCTGATTGATGAGGCGCTCGGCGATCAGTTGCTGCATACGCGCGGAGCCGGGCGCGACGAGCGCGAGCTTGTTCATGGTTTCATCAGCCATTTCCTGGTAGACGCGCTGGGCGAAGAAGAGAATGTCAGCGTTTTCCGGGGCGAGATCGACTAACTCGCGGACGATGGGAACGGCGGCGGTGAGATCGCCGCGCTGGTAATAGAGATCGCCCAGCTCGACGCCGGTTGCGAGGCGCAGCTTGGGATCGGGCGATTGCGTGAATGCGGCTTTGAGGTGCGCTTCCGCGCCGGGCTCGCCGGTGCGTTTTTCGCAGATGCCGAGAACGCCTTCGACGGCGATTGCGGATGGGCGCGCGGCGAGGGCCGCGCGCAGAGGATCGCGGGCTGCGGCGCAGTCGCCGCGCGCCCAGGCTTCCATGCCTGTGTGGGCTTGTTCTTCATAGCTTGTTGTTTGCGGGCTTGCGGCGCGGGCACTGATTGCGAGCAGGCATAGTGCTATGGCAGGCGCGGTTTGTAAATAACTTTTCATGGCTGCTGTCCTGATGCGCGGCCATTGAAGCGTTCGCCGCACGCGAGACATT
>JASHPD010000262.1 GCA_030038315.1 Acidobacteriaceae bacterium | reverse complement strand
AAACGCGATCGTGAAGATTCTGGCGGAGTCCAGTTTGCCGCTCACGCTATTCGACGTGCTTGCTGCTTCCGGAGCCGAGGGAGAGAACAGGGATCAGGTTGCCGCGTTTCTCAATGAGCGGCTCCAGTTCTATCTCAAAGATGTGCGCAGTTTCGACTATGACGTGGTGAACGCCGTGCTGGCCGCCGGTTCCGACGATGTGCGTGACGCAGTGGCGCGCGGCGAAGCGCTGGTCGCGGTGCGTGGCTCCAGTGATTTCGTCGCCGTCTCGGCAGCATTCAAGCGCATCAAGAACATCCTCAAACAAGCCGAAGAAAAGAAATACAAAATCGGTCTCGCCAATCCGACAAAACTAGCACCGGAAGCCAAGGCGCTTTCAGATGCGGCCAACGAACTTACTCCAAAAGTAAAAAAACTCCGCGAAAGCCACGCCTACACCGAAGCCCTGAGCGAAATCGCCACGTTACGCCCCGCCGTCGATGCCTTCTTCGACAAGGTCATGGTCCTCGACAACGACCCCGCCGTGCGCGGCGCCAACCTCGCCCTCATCGACGGCGTCCTGCGCGGCTTCTCCGGCATCGCCGACTTCAGTGAAATTGTCACATAGCCGCACCACAGCCATGTCATCCTGAGCCTAGCCGTTTTTCAGGCGGAGCGAAGGATCTGCGGTTGCTTTTGTCTTTGCTTATCGCCCGCACCAACAACACAAGGGGTGCCCCATCCGTGCGACGTAGTTGTTTTTGTCGCACGGGTGGGATAACGATCCTCCCGGATGCCACATATCCCCAGTCATTCCGAGCGTGAGGCACAGCTCCCAAAATTTCTCCCCGCAATTTGCAGATTATTTCGCGCAATCTGTCATACTGAATCTAGAGAAGAAAAACGAACGGCCCGGCTCCCTCGCGGAACCGGGCCGTTCTGTTTCCCCCAGCGATGCCAAAAGCCGCAAAGCTGGAAAATTTTGATCGAAATTAGCACCCTGATTTTCTTGAAATATCTCTTATAAGTCATTGATTTAAATTATCTTATACGGCAGTAGGGATGCGAAAAACGCGAAAAATCGAAAACATCCTCACAGAATCTGTGGTTCTGTGGACGAAGGCTGGGAAAATTTCTCTCAACACCACCAGAATCTGTGATTCTGTAATTCTGTGGGCCAATCCCAGCCGTCCTACTGCGGCGGCGCAATCCGCACCGAGTTCGCCCGGCACGACCGCACCGCCGGGCAGGCCATCGGATGCAGGCTCTTGTCCAGGCAGATTTCAACAGCGGTCAGATAATTGTGCCCGCAACTGATGGCGATATCCTCCTGACGCAGCGAAGGATTGCTCTCGGTAAAAAGCCCCGCAATCTGCCCCGGCGGCATCGAAGTCTGCGAAGAAAGATTCGCCAGCGCCGGCGGAATCGTGATCGACTTGTACGCCGTCCGCGCAGCGGTAAAGAAAGCCTCCGCGCTTAGCCCGGTGCAGCTTCCGTGCTGCTTCCACTCGTGCTCCAGCAGTCCCGGCTCGGGATAGATATCGCTGAACACGCCCGGATTCGCCGGCCCCGGCGCATCGGCGCAGTGCTCCGGATAGCTCCCGTCATTGTTCTGCGGCCACAGCCCATGCAGCACAAAGGTGCTCCGCTGCGCACACTCCGCAGCCTCCGGGTGAGAGTGGCAATACTCCGGCGACCACGAAAGATTCAGCAGGTAGTAGTCGAAGCCCGCGCCTTGCGCCACGCCGGGAATAACGCGTGCAGAGCGCTCAGCAGCCGGGCCCACGGTCGAACCAGACTTGCAACCAGCGAGCGTAAGCAGAAGCATAAGAGCGAACGGAGAAACAACCTTCAGCTTCATGCGCGCAAGCATAGCAGAGTGGAAGCACAGGGCAAGGAAACATCCGTGTTTTCGCTGCAAAGCTGCCATCCAACGTGTACGCAGCACCGTCTACAATGAAAGAGATGGCCGACGCGCTTTATCTGAGTCTCTGGTACCCGAATCTGCGGCTTGCGTCGCTGCCGGACAAGCTCGCCGCCGTGCTTACGAGCTTTACCGCGCATGGTGGCGACGAGCGCGTCTACGCCGTCACCGTCTGGCCGGTAAGCTGGCATGAGGCGCCGGTCTTTCAACGCGTTTACGGCCGCGCAGGCGAAGGCGCGGAACCTAAAGCCGCAATCGAAGAGGCTCTTGAGCTCCTGCACGATGACTACGCCTACGAGTTCCAGATCGGCTGGTCGTTGTGGGAGATGGAAACAGTCGAGAGCCTTGAGCCGAAGTGGGCCCGCGTCTCGCGCCTGGTGCGCGTAACCGCCTTCGGTCCGCTCTTCGACGAAGGTTCTTACGAGCAGGAAGGCCATATCCGCATCGACTTCGGCCCGGATGCTCCATTCCTCGAAGAAGACGCCGATCTGAATGCACTGGCTGCAAGCCATGTGGCGCAAAATATCCGCCAGCTCGTGGATCTGGCCGCAGCAATCGAAAAAAATTCCGGCGCAACGGCCCGCCTGCTGTGGAGCGAGCTGGGCGAGAGCCTGGCACAGAGACTCGCCCAAAGATTGGCCGCGCGATTAGGGCAGGGGAATTAGCCTGTGCGTCTGACCATTGAGAGGCTGCGAACGTTAGTTCTCATTGCCGGCGTTTTGCTCGTTGCAGCGCTTGTCGGCTCGCTGGCCGTTTCGCATTGGAAAAGCCGCTTCAACCTTAGCGAGGTTCCCAAAAAGCTCGGCGTAGACATTGAGCAGGAGGCCAACGGCGTCACCTACACGCAGTCGCGCGGCGGGCACACGCTCTTCAAAATTCACGCCTCGAAGGTCGTGCAGCTCAAGGACAACGGCAAAGCCCTGCTGCACGACGTGCAGATCGAGCTTTACGGCGCCGACGGCAGCCGCGTGGACCGCATTGCCGGCAACGAGTTCGAGTACGACCAGAAGGCGGGCATCGCCACAGCCGCCGGTCCTGTCGAAATCACGCTGATGAAGCCCGGAACCGCGCCCGCCGTGGCTCCCAAAGCCACGCCGCAGCAAGCCGTGGACAACGAAGCAAAAGGCGCGCCTTTATCGAATGCGGCGCAGAGCGTTGCCGCGGGACAGATTCAAGTAAAGACCAGCGGGCTGACCTTCAACCAGAAGACCGGCACGGCAACTACGGAGCAGCCGGTCGAGTTCGCGCTGGCGCAGGGGCAGGGAAACGCCGTCGGCGCCACCTTTAACTCGAACAACGGATTTGTCATGCTCGATCACGCCGTCGAGCTCACCGTGCAGCGCGGTCCGGCGAATGTCGTGGTTCACGCGCGCCACGCGGAGTTTGAGCGCTCAGCGCTCGAGTGTGACCTGACCGGAGCTACGGCAGAGTACCGCAACGCAAAGGCTGCCGCGGGCCAGTCGAAGATTCTTTTCCGCCAGGACGGATCGGCCATACGCCTCGACGCACGCGACGGCTTTGCACTGGCTACGGCGAATGGCGGCCGCGTCAGCGCTCCGCAGGGATGGATCGAGTTCGACGGGAAGAATCAACCCACGCGAGGCCATCTTGAAGGCGGCGTCACAATGGACTCGGTAACCGGAGGCCGGCAGGCTCATGGAACCGCGCCGATGGCGGACCTCGAGTTCGGCGCGGCCGGCGCGCTAAAGACAGCTCACCTTGAGCGCGGCGTCACCATGCACAGCGAAGAAGACGTCGCCGGCGCACACATCAGCCGCGATTGGCGCTCTCCAGTGGCGGATGTAACCTTCCGCACAGACGCAAAGGGCAAGACGCAGCTTGATTCCCTGGCCGGGCAGGACGGCGTGGTCATGACCGGGCAGACGCGCCGCGGAGACGGCACAATGAGTCCTTCGCAGATGAGCGCCGATGCCGTAACGGCGAAGTTCGATGCGGATGGGCAACTGCGGCAGGTCGTGGGCATCGGTCATGCCGGCGTGGAGCAGACCACGGCGCAGGGCGCGGAGCAGACTACGCAGGGGGACAGGCTGATTGCGAATTTCTCGCAAGGCACAAAGAAAAATACGCAGGCTGCTTCACAGATTGAATCAGCCACGGTGGATGGCAACGTAGTAATGACGCAGAAGCCGGCACAAAAGCTGGGCCAGCCAGCGCAGCCGGAATTACACGCCACGGCGGCGCACGCGGTCTATGAAGGTGCCGGCGCATGGATGCACCTGACAGGAAACCCGCGCGTAGTGAACGGCGGAATGGAACTGACCGCCGACAAGGTGGATGTTGCACAACAATCCGGCGATGCCTTTGCCCACGGCAACGTGAAAGCGACCTGGGTGAATGACGGCCGCGATAAAAGCTCCGCTGGTTCTTTTGGTTCCGGTTCTGTCGGCCTCGACGGGCAAACGCCCGCGCACGTTATCGCGGCTGAAGCTCGTTTCCATCAGGCCACGGGCGAGGCCGTCTTCCACGGCCTGCCTGCCAGTCCAGCCCGGCTCTGGCAGGACGCAAACTCCGTAGCCGCGCCGGTCATCGTGCTTGATCGCACAAAGCAAACGCTCATAGCGCATGGGAGCGGCCCAGAAAATCCCGTGCGTGTCGTGTTGCTGAGCGCAGGACAGAAGACCGCTCAGAACAAGTCTGCTGCGCAGGAAGTGATTCGCGTGCGCGGCGGCGATCTGGAGTATTCCGATGCGGCGCGGCGCGCAGCGCTGCGGTCCGCGCCGGGCGGCAGAGTAACGGCGGAGACGGCAACCGCCCGTTCAACCTCGGATTCCGTCGAGTTGACGTTGCTTCCCGCCGGAACTCGCTTCGCGGGTTCGCAGTCCGGCGCCTCACAGGTAGACAAAATGATTGCGCGTGGCAATGTCGTGCTCACCTCGCAGGGCCGGCAGGGAACCGGCGAGCAGCTTGTCTACACCAGCCGCACTGGCGAGTACGTGCTCACCGGAACCGCTGCAACGCCGCCCAGGCTGAGCGATCCCGACCGCGGAACCGTGACCGGAACCGCTTTGATTTTCAATAGCCGCGATGATAGCGTCAATATCGAAGGCGCGGGACGCAAGACAACCAGCCAGACAACCACGAGCCGGGCGCCTGGCCGATGAAGCAGGATGGATGGAGACACTGATCGCCGAAGGACTCGGCAAGACGTATAAGGGACGGCAGGTGGTGCGAGGCGTGGACCTGAGCATCCGCCGCGGTGAGGTCGTAGGATTGCTTGGGCCGAACGGCGCGGGCAAAACCACCAGCTTTTACATGATCGTCGGGCTTGTGGAGCCGGACACAGGCCATGTGAGCGTCGATGATACCGAGATCACGCGCGTGCCCATGTATCTCCGCGCGCGCAATTACGGCATCAGCTACCTGCCGCAGGAGCCATCGGTCTTTCGCAAGCTCACCGTCGAGGAAAACATCCTCGCCGTGCTTGAAGCCCAGCCGCTCAGCAACAAGGAGCGGCGCACGCGCACCGACCGCCTGATCCAGCAACTCAATCTCGGCCATATTCGCAGCACAATGGGCTACGCGCTCTCCGGCGGCGAGCGCCGCCGCGTCGAAATCGCACGCTCGCTCTGCATCCAGCCGAATTTCATCCTGCTCGACGAGCCCTTCAGCGGCATCGACCCGATCGCCGTGCTTGACCTGCAGAAAATCATCTTCGATCTCAAGTCGAGCGGCATCGGCGTTTTAATCACTGACCACAACGTCCGCGAGACGCTCAGCGTCACCGACCGCGCCTACATCATCGCCGAGGGCAAAATCTTTCGCGCCGGAACTCCCCACGAGCTGGGTAACGATGTCGAGGTCCGGAGGGTCTATCTGGGGGAGGGATTTTCGCTCGATTGATTCCTACCGTTGCGACGGGGGAATTCTTACAATGGAAGGACGGGTCCGGGCAGGGCAAAAGGCTGGCGTAGATAAGCGCGGTCACATTCTGAAACATTTCTTATTGTCTTGATTCATTTTGGAACATGCCTGCACATGCAGGAGCGTTTTCACGGGATGAATCTTAGAAACGGGCTAAACTTGGTTCAATTCCAACCGGGAATCGAGCGGTTCTAATGGCGCTTTTGCAGCCCAAACTGAATCTGAAGGTTTCGCAGAGGCAGATCCTTACGCCGGGCCTGATGCAGATGGTCAGTGTTCTGGCGCTGAATAAGCTGGAGCTTAAGGAGATGATCGACGCGGAGCTGGTCGAGAATCCGGTTCTCGAAGAGATCGACGAGTCGGTGCCGATGCTCGACGATGTTGCGCGCGGCGAAGAGATGCGCGAGCGCGGCCCGGAAGAACCCGCCGCAGCCGCGGCCGATCCCTTCGATGAAGTCGATTTCGGCTCCTACTTCCAGGAATATCTCGATCCCGGCTATAAGACGCAGCCGGAATACGAAGAGAGCGACAAGCCTTCCTTTGACCAGTTCCTCTCGCAGCCGACGACACTGACCGATCATCTGGAGTGGCAGCTTGGCGCGCTCTCCGTCGATCCGGAGCTTCTGGCCGCGGCGGAATTTGTCGTCGGCAATCTGGATGAGAACGGTTACCTGGCTGCGAGCGATGAAGAGTTGGCGGTTTCTTATCTCGGGCAGGCTATCCATGAAAATGCCCACGTAGATGAAAAGGCTCTGACGCTCATCCGAAAAGCAATCGAGCTTGTGCAGCAGCTTGATCCTGCCGGCGTCGGCGCACGCGACCTGCGCGAGTGCCTGCTGATTCAGATTGCAGCGCAGCGGCATGAATTTGCGCAGGTCTATGCGAAGCGCAGCCTGATTGAAATCTCCGAAGACGTGGAGCGGGGAGACGAGGCCGAGCCGGATGCGCAGGAGCCTGATCCGCACGGCAGTTTCCGTGCCGAGGCTGAAGCCAGGCTTGAAGAGCGCCGTCGCGCGATGGAAGTGGCGGCGCAGATTGTGGACAGGCACATCGCGCTGCTGCAGAAGCGTGACGTAAGAGACCTGGCGCGCGCCGTGCAGGCCAGGCCCGAAGAAGCGCACGCAGCGGTCGAGTTTATCCGCACGCTCGATCCGCGTCCCGGACGGATGTACAACCGCGAGCAGACGCGGCTGATCGAGCCCGATGTGGTCTTTGTGAAGCGCGGCGGGGAGTGGGTCGTCTCCATGAACGAAGAGGACCTGCCCAGCCTGCGCCTGAGCCGGCGCTATCGCCAGATGCTGGCTTCCGACGGCACCGAGCGCGAAGTCAAGGAGTACGTCAAGGAGCGCTTCCGCTCCGCGCTCCAACTGATGCGCAACATCGCGCAGCGCAAGAGCACCATTCTGCGTACCTGCGAAGTGATTGTTCGCCGGCAGCAGGAATTCCTCGATCAGGGCATCGAGGCGCTGCGGCCGATGATGATTAAGGAGGTAGCCGAGGAGATTGGCGTGCATCCTTCCACGGTGAGCCGCGCCGTGGCCAACAAGTACGCACATACGCCGCAGGGGGTTCTGGAGCTGCGCTTCTTCTTCTCGGAGGGCTCAAACGGCCCGGAGGGCGCCGATACCCCGCTCGTCGTGCTCAAGCGCAAGGTGCGCAAGCTCATTGAAGAAGAAAACGCGCGCAAGCCGCTCACCGACGACCAGATTGCGGCAGTCCTGCAGGCGCAGGGAATCCAGTTGACTCGCCGCACCGTGGCGAAGTACCGCGAGGAAATGAACATTCCGTCGACGCATCAGCGCCGGCAAAGGGACTAAAGGCAGGAATTGCGGCGCTGAACGCTCGCATGTCGCAATTTCTCCGCACAGCCTTTACCGCGCGGGACAACAGCTCGAACAGAGCGTATTTTCCGCGTTATCGTCTCACGTCGTGCGCTCTTTGTCCCTTTGTTTGCCTTACCATGGAACTTGTACGCTCTCTGCTGAAGGCTGAGTAAGCATGGCATCGAGCGGGAGGATGGTATGGACGTTGAGTTGACTGCAAGACAGGTGCGTATCAGTAAGGCTCTGCGCGAGCAGGCCGAGGAAGGCATGGAGCACATTTCGCGCATCATGGGCAGGACGACCAGCGCGTCGGTAACCTTTCGCGTGCAGCGGCACCTGCAGATCGCCGAGCTGACGATCTCCGCGCGGCATCACACGATCGCCGCCGCCGGACAGGCCATGACGCAGGAGGCGGCGCTGCGCACGGCTCTGGCTCACGCCGAGCACCAGGCCTTGCGCTATCGCGACCGCCACCTGGCGAAGAAGCGGCTGCCGAAGGAAGAGAAGATTCACTCCGAGCCGCCCGTGGCCCATCCCAAGACGCGCCCCGCGCAGCCGGAAGTCGCCGGGGATGGGCAGCCGGTGAAGCCGTCCGCGAAGCCGCGCGCCTCGATTCCCGCGCATTCCTTCCCGGCCAAGCCGACGGTCGTCGAGCCGCACATCCTCAAGAGCGGCGAGGCGATAGCGCTCAAGCCGATGACGATGGAAGAGGCCGTAAAAGAGGCTGAGTTCCGTGACCGCGACCTGCTTGTCTTCCGCAACCCGGCAGGCGCGTTGTTTGTGCTCCACCGCCGCCGTGACGGGCAGATGGAGCTGGTGGAGGTTCCGTAAAAGCAGGAATTAGGAAACAGGGATTAGGGAAAAGCCCAATGCCGTTTCCGTGAACTATGAAAGCCGTGAACCCGTAGCGGGTTCACGGCTTTTTCTTGCTCTCCGGACTGAACGGGTTGTTGATGATGTAGCTTTTGCCATGCTGCTTTTGTTTTTATCTAATCCCTAATCCCTGCCGTTGTACCATTTCCTCATGGCGCTCTTTCCCCCATCGAACCAGACGGGAGCTCGTTCCGCCGAAGGCAATGGTCATGCGCCGGGCGAGAACAGCAAAGAACTGGTGATTGTGACGGGCATCTCCGGCGCGGGGAAGGCCACGGCGCTCAAAGCCTTTGAGGACCTCGGCTTCCACGCCGTAGACAACCTGCCGCTGGAGCTGCTTGTGGATTTTGCCCGCCTCGTCGAGCGCTCGGAAGAGATCTCAGGCGCGGCTATCATCGCCGACATCCGCGAGGGACAGGCGCTGGACCGGCTGCCGGACATCCTGAAGAGCGTCAAAACCGTGTTGCCCACGCGCGTCGTATTTCTGGACGCCAAGGACGAAGTGCTGGTGCGGCGTTACTCAGAGACGCGGCGGCCGCATCCGCTGCGCGGTCAGGACACGGTGTCGCGCTCCATCGTCGAAGAGCGCCAACTGCTGGACCCGATCCGCAACGTTGCGGACACCCTGATCGATACTTCGAGCTTCAACGTCCACGAGCTTCGGGCGCACATTCAGGCGCGTTTCAGCCGCGACGGCCAGGCCAATCCGCTGCTGGTTTCCTGCCTCAGCTTCGGCTTCAAGAACGGTGTGCCGGTCGATGCCGACATGATCTTCGATGTGCGTTTTCTGCCTAATCCGCATTTTGTGCCGGAGTTCCGCAAGCTCACCGGCCAGGATTCCAGGGTGGCGGCCTACGTGCGCAGCTTTCCGCAGTCGATGGAGTTCCTGGAGCGCGTAGCCGGCCTGCTGCTGTATCTGTTGCCGCATTATGTGGCCGAGGGCAAAAGCTACCTGACCATCGCCTTCGGCTGCACGGGCGGTCAGCACCGCAGCGTGATGATGGCCGAAGAGGTGGTGGAACGGCTGAAGGAGTCAGGCTATCAAGTGAAGGCTTTGCACCGCGATATGCCCCGCTGAGGTGCAACTTTTCTCTCCGCCCATCCGTCTCACAAAGAGATTCACGGGCCGGTTTGTGATCCGGTTTGCAGGCTGAGCCGGTTCCGTCATGCGTGGAGTTCTGCCGGGCAGGTGCGGGTTCAGAAACGCATCTTGTCCGGATGGTAAACTGAGCCATTCGGAGCCCTGCGCGCGGCGGCAATCCACCGGCGCATCCGCTCCGCAAAGCCTAAAATTTTG
This sequence comes from Acidobacteriaceae bacterium, assembly GCA_030038315.1. Lineage (GTDB taxonomy): Bacteria > Acidobacteriota > Terriglobia > Terriglobales > Acidobacteriaceae > Telmatobacter. The sequence goes on along the minus strand of JASHPD010000262.1, from coordinate 532 downwards.
CGCACCACCACACGAGAACAATGGACGCACAATCATCCGCTTCACACGCAACGCCGGGGGCGCAACACGCTGGAGACGCGCCTGCTCCGGAGAAAAAGCGCCGGCACCTGTGGATTTGGGCCGTGGTCCTCATCCTCTTTGGGCTGCTCTTTTATTGGGTGATCCAGCACCATGAGGCTGTCAAGGCAACGGTCGGCCGGCGCGGCGCTTTTGGCGGGCCCGTTCCGGTAACCACGGCGACGGCCGTTCGCGGCTCGATGAGTGTCTATCTCGACGCGCTCGGCACCGTGACACCGGTGTATACCGATTCGATTGAGGGGCAGGTAACCGGCGTAGCGACGGCGGTGCATTACCGCGAAGGCCAGTACGTGCGCAAGGGCGATCCGCTGATCGACATCGACGACACCCAGTACAAGGCGCAGGTTGTAGCCGCGCAGGGCGCGCTGGAACGAGACAAGCAGTTGCTGGCGCAGGCGCAGATGGACCTCGATCGCTATCAGCAGGCCTGGGCGAAGAACGCCATCCCGCGCCA
>JASHPD010000261.1 GCA_030038315.1 Acidobacteriaceae bacterium | reverse complement strand
TGCCGGCCACTTTGCCGCCTGCGAGCAGCCGGAGCGCGTGGCGAAGATTTTCTCCGCGTGGCTGCGCAAAAGCGTGCTGGCTTGATGCTGTAGGCTCAAGAGAGAAATCTCACGCAGGGATCAGCCGTTGACCGTCTCCAGCAAGCCATTCTCCCGCCCATTCCATCCCCCGCAGCCCGGCGCAGCGCTGCACTGCGGAACCGTCTCCCTGGAAGCGCTCGCCAAACAATTCGGCACGCCGCTCTATGTGTACTCCGCCGACCAGATTCTGGAACGGCTGGCGCTCTTTCAGGCGGCCTTTGCGGAGCGCGACCGCCTGATCTGCTACGCGGTGAAGGCCAACTCGGCACTGGCGATTCTGAAGCTGCTCGCCGCGCACGGCGCAGGCTTTGACATTGTCTCCGGCGGCGAGCTGGAGCGCGTGCTGGCCGCCGCGCCTGAAGCTGCGGAGCGCGTCGTCTTCTCCGGCGTGGGGAAAACGGCCGCGGAGATCGATCTCGCGCTGAACGCCGGCATTCTCTCCTTCAACGTGGAGAGCGAAGGCGAGCTCGACCTGCTCGCCGCCCGCGCGCAGAAGCTACGCAAACATGCGCGGTTTGCGATTCGCGTCAATCCGGATGTTTTCGCAGAGACGCATCCGTATATCTCGACCGGGCTGCATGAGCACAAATTCGGCGTGGCGATGAAGACGGCGCTCGCAATGTACAAGCGCGCAGCGAGCAGCAAGTGGCTTGAGGCGCACGGCATCAGCGTGCATATCGGCTCACAGATCGCTTCGGCCGAGCCCTTCGGCGCCGCGCTCGAGCGCGTGCACAAGCTCGTCCGCCAGCTTGCGAAAGCCGGAGTGGAGATTCGCGTGATTGACGCCGGCGGCGGCCTCGGCATCGATTACTACAACCGCAGCTTCGATCCCGGCAAGCGCGTACAGGCTTACGCAAAGGCTGTCAACGCGGCGCTCGACGGATTCAGCGGCAAGCTGCTCATCGAGCCGGGACGTTTTCTCGTCGCGCAGGCCGGCGCGCTCGTCACGCGCGTCGTCAACGTGAAGCGCAGCGGCAAAAAGACCTTCGTCATCACCGACGCGGCGATGAACGACCTCATCCGCCCGGCGCTCTACCAGGCGCATCACGAGATTGTTCCGGTAAAGCCGCGCAGCGGCAAAGCGCGCGCCGTCGATGTCGTCGGCCCCGTCTGTGAAACCGGCGACTTCTTCGCTCGCGACCGCGAGCTTGCGCCGGTCGAGCCGGGCGACCTCGTCGCGCTGCTTGACGCGGGCGCTTACGGCATGGCGCAGAGCTCGAATTACAACACGCGCCCTCGCCCGGCCGAAGTGCTCGTCGAAGGCCGGACCGCGCGGCTCATCCGCCGGCGCGAGACGATTGCCGACCTGCTCGCGCCGGAGATGATTTGAGGCGGATTGCTCCGCCGCAAACGCTTCCGGGCGTCCGGGTTCGTATCGAAGAACCCATCCTGCCGCGCGACCGGAAAAACTGCGACGCTCTCCGCCTGCCGCGGACAACCATGCGCGCTCATACGGTCATCCGCGTTGTGACTCGCATCACGGACATTTCCCTGCTCTGCGCTCATGCTTGCCTGTGGAATTTTCTCCGGCGCCTGAGTTCAACGGAGGTGCGGAATGGCCGCCTACACAACGCATCCTGCGCAGCCCAGCACGGACAAGCGTTGGAAGCTCGTCGATGCCGCCATGCGGCGTACGGGCAAAAGCCCGCGCAGCCTCATCGAAACCCTGCACACCGTGCAGGAGGCATTCGGCTACATCGATGAAGAGGCGCTGCGCTACGTGGCGATGTCTCTTCGCGTGCCGCTGAGCCGCGCTTACGGCGTTGCCACCTTCTACCACTTCTTTACGCTCAAGCCCGCCGGCCGGCACACCTGCGTCATCTGCCTCGGCACGGCCTGCTACATCAAGGGCAGCCGCCAGTTGCTCGAAGCCGTGGAAAAAGACCTGCGCGTCGCGCCCGGCGAGACTACCGCCGATGGCGAAATCTCGCTGCTGACGGCGCGCTGCCTCGGCTCCTGCGGGCTTGCGCCCGCCGTCGTCTACGACCAGGAGGTTGCGGGCAAGGTGGATGCCAATTCGCTGCGCAAGCGGCTGCACGACTGGAACGAGCAAGCCCGGAGCCGACATGACGCCTGATGAGCTCGAACAGATTGCGGAAAAAGAACGCGCGGCGCAGAGCGAATGCGCCACCGAGCTGCGCGTCTGCGTGGCCGCCGGCTGTCTCTCCTGCCAGAGCGACAAGGTGAAGGATGCGCTCGACGCGGAGATCAGGCAACGCGGCATCGGCGGCTGCCGCGTCAAAGGCGTCGGCTGCATGGGCCTCTGCGCGGAGGGTCCGCTTGTGTCCACGAGCAAGGGCAAAATGTACAAGCTCGTGCAGCCGTCGGATGCAGGCGCCGTGCTCGACACGTTCGACCCCGGCACACAAGACAAGATCCTGCCCGCGCATCTCCATTGCCCAACCGATACGCCATTCTTCCAATCGCAGCAGAAGATCGTGCTTGAAAACTCCGGCATCATCGACCCCGAGCGCATCGAGGAGTACATCGCGCGCGACGGATACAGCGCGCTGATGAAGGCGCTCACCGAGATGACGCCGCAGGAGGTCATTGCCGAGATCACCGCGAGCGGCCTGCGCGGGCGCGGCGGCGCGGGCTATCCAACGGGCCTCAAGTGGAGCACCGTCGCCAAGGCCGCCGGTGCAAAAAAGTTCGTCATCTGCAACGCCGACGAAGGCGATCCCGGCGCATTCATGGATCGCAGCGTGCTCGAAAGCGATCCGCATCGCGTCCTCGAAGGAATGCTCATCGCCGCCTGCGCCGTGGGCGCGCAGGAGGGTTACATCTATGTCCGCGCCGAGTATCCGCTGGCCATCAAGCGGCTGCGCACGGCAATACGCCAGGCGGAACGCCTCGGGCTGCTCGGCGCAAACATCTGCGGCACGCGCTTCAGCCTGCATCTCGATCTGCGGCTCGGCGCGGGCGCTTTCGTCTGCGGCGAAGAGACGGCTCTGATCGCATCCATTGAAGGCCAGCGCGGCACGCCGCGCGCGCGTCCGCCGTATCCGGCCATCTCCGGCCTCATGGGCGGGCCCACGCTCATCAACAACGTGGAAACCTACGCCAACGTCGCGCCCATCCTGCGCAAAGGCGGCGCATGGTACGCGGGCATCGGCACGGAAAAGAGCAAAGGCACGAAAGTCTTCGCGCTCGCGGGCCGCGTCAAAAACACCGGCCTCGTCGAAGTGCCCATGGGCATCACGCTGCGCCGCATGGTCTTTGAGATCGGCGGCGGCATTCCCGAAGGCCGCCAGTTCAAGGCCGTGCAGACCGGCGGACCCTCCGGCGGATGTTTGCCCGAGGCCGCGCTCGATATGCCCATCGAATACGAGTCGCTCGCAAAGGCCGGCTCCATCATGGGCTCCGGCGGCATGATCGTGATGGACGAAAGCTCCTGCATGGTGGACGTGGCGCGCTACTTCATGGACTTCTGCATGACCGAGTCCTGCGGCAAATGCGTTCCCTGCCGCGTAGGCACTTACCAGATGCACCGCATCCTGACCGCGATCACCAATATGACAGCCACGCCAAAAGATCTTGCGATGCTCGAAGAGCTCTGCGATCTCGTCAAGCACACCAGTCTCTGCGGACTCGGCCAGTCCGCGCCCAATCCTGTCATCAGCACGCTCAAGTCCTTCGCGGCGGAGTACAAGGCGCACATTGAAGAGCACAGATGCCCCGCCGGCGTCTGCGGCATCGATGCGGAAGGAGACAAGGCATGACGCAGACGGGCGACATCAAAACGCTGAAGCTCGACGGCCGCGATGTGAGCGCCCGCGCCGATGAGACGATCCTCCAGATTGCGCGGCAGAACGGCATCTTCATCCCCACCATGTGCGAGCTCGAAGGGCTTTCGTCGCCGGGCGCGTGCCGCCTCTGTCTCGTCGAAGTAAAGGGTTCGAGCAAACTCATGCCCGCTTGCCTCACGCACGCCGAAGAAGGCATGGAAGTAACAACCGGCTCCGAGCGCCTGGTGAATTACCGCCGCATGATCGTCGAGCTCTTCTTCACCGAGCGCAACCATGTCTGCTCCGTCTGCGTCTCCAACGGCAACTGCGAGCTGCAATCGCTCGCGCAAAAAGTCGGCCTCACACACGTTCACTTCCCGTATCGTTTTCCCGGCGAGCAGGTCGATGCCTCGCACGGCCGCTTCATTGCCGATCACAACCGCTGCATTCTCTGCACGCGCTGCGTGCGTGTCTGCGACGAGATCGAAGGCGCGCACACCTGGGACGTGATGGGCCGCGGCATCCAGTCGCACGTGGTAACGGACCTGCATGAGCCGTGGGGCGCATCCGCCTCCTGCACCGGCTGCGGCAAGTGCGTGCAGGTCTGCCCCACCGGCGCGCTCTTTGAAAAAGGCCGCTCCGTGGCCGAGATGCACAAGCGCCGCCAGTTCCTGCCTTATCTCACCTTGATGCGGGAGGGACGCGAATGAGCCGGAAGAAGCTGGCAACGGTCTGGCTGGACGGATGCTCCGGCTGCCACATGTCGTTTCTCGACATGGATGAGCGGCTCATCGAGCTTGCCGCAAAAGCGGAGCTTGTTTACAGCCCGTTGGTCGATCACAAAGAGTTCCCTCCTGACGTGGACGTGACTCTTGTGGAAGGCGCGGTGAGCAGCGAAGAAGATCTGCATAAGATTCAGACCATTCGCGCGCGCACCAAGTGTCTCGTCTCGCTGGGCGACTGCGCCGTGACGGCGAACGTGCCCGGAATGCGCAATCCCTTTCCGGTGATCGAAGTCTACGACCGCGCTTATCGCGAAAACACAACCCTCGATCCCGGCGAACCGAACGAAGTTGTGCCGCGTCTTCTGCCGCACGCGCGGCCGGTGCATGAGGTTGTGACGGTGGATGTCTTCGTTCCCGGCTGTCCGCCCTCGGCCGGCGTGATCTATGAAGCGGTGACGGCGCTGCTCGAAGGCAAGCACCCTGACCTGAGCGCGAAGACGCGCTTTGGAGCGTGAGCTATGGCTGCGACACGAACCATCACCATCGATCCCGTAACGCGCATCGAAGGCCACGCGAAGATCACGCTGCATCTCGATGAATCAGGCCGCGTGGCCGATGCGCGCTTTCACGTCACGCAATTCCGCGGCTTCGAGAAATTCTGCGAAGGCCGGCCCTTCGCCGAGATGCCTTCGCTGATGGCGCGCATCTGCGGCATCTGCCCGGTAAGCCACTTGATCGCGTCCGCCAAGGCCTGCGACGCGCTGCTCGCCGTGCGCATTCCGCCCGCGGCGGAAAAGCTGCGCCGCATGATCGGCATGGCGCAGGTCGTGCAATCGCACGCGCTGAGCCTCTTTCATCTCTCCTCGCCGGACCTTTTGCTCGGCATGGACGCCGATCCCGCGAAGAGCAATCTCTTCGGCGTGCTGGAAGCCGATCCGCAACTGGCGCGCGACGGCATCGCGCTGCGCAAATTCGGCCAGCAGATCATCGAGCGCCTCGGCGGCAAGCGCATCCATCCCGCATGGGTGGTGCCCGGCGGCGTCAGCAATCCGCTTTCGCGCGAAGACCGCGATGCGATGCTCGCCGCAATCCCCGAGGCTCTCGCCATCGCGCAGCACAGCCTCGCATGGCTCAAGAGCGTTGCCGAAACATTCGCGGATGAAATCGACTCCTTCGGCAGCTTCCCCTCGCTCTTCATGTCCATCGTCAAGCCCAACGGCGAACTGACCTTCTACGACGGCAAGGTGCGCTTCGTCGATGAGGCCGGCAACACCATAGCCGATGGTCTCGAAGCGCAGGACTACGCTGAATTTCTCGGCGAAAAGGCCGAATCGTGGAGCTATCTCAAGTCCGCTTACTACAAACCGCTGGGCTTTCCCGGAGGAATCTATCGCGTAGGCCCGCTCGCCCGGCTTAACGTGGTGCAGGGCTGCGGCACGCCGCTGGCCGATGAAGAGCTGCGCATCTTTCGCGCCGCGCGCGGCCGCACGCCGCTCAGCTCGTTTCATTACCACCAGGCGCGCCTCATTGAAGCGCTCTTCTGCATCGAGCGCATCGAGCAGTTGCTCCGCGACCCCGAGATTCTCTCGACGCACGTGCGCGCGGAAGCCAAGCCGAATGCTTTTGAAGGCGTCGGCATCGCCGAAGCGCCGCGCGGAACGCTGCTGCACCACTACAAGATCGACGAGCAGGGCCTTGTCCGCTGGGCGAATCTCATCATCGCCACGGGGCAAAACAATCTTGCCATGAACAAGAGCGTGCTTCAGGTCGCGCAGCGGCACGTACGCGGCGAAAAGATCACGCATGGAATGTTGAACCGCGTAGAGGCCGTCATCCGCGCCTACGATCCCTGCCTGAGCTGCTCGACGCACGCCGCAGGACAGATGGCGCTGCGCATTCAGCTCATCAGCCCGCAAGGCGAAATCCTCGACGAGGCCGTGCAGGCATGACGCGCGCGCTCATCCTCGCCTACGGCAACCCGCTGCGCGGTGATGACGGCATTGCATGGCGCGCGGCCGAAGCATTGCAATCAGCTCTACGTGTATCTGCGCGTATTCTCTGCACGCAACAGCTCGCGCCCGAGCTGGCCGAAGCCGCTGCCGATGCGGAGATTGTGATTTTTCTCGACGCCGCCGCTGACGGCAAGGAAGGCGAAGTCACCTGCCGCGCAATCTCCGCACAATCCGCGCCGGTGCGCTTTTCGCATCACCTTGCTCCGGAGCAGATCCTCGCGCTCAGCGGGCAGCTTTATTCCGCAGCTCCACGCGGTTTCCTCATCACTGCGCACGCGCGGAGCTTCAAGCACGGCGATACACTCTCGCCCGCGGCGCAAAAAATGATTCCGCGCATCCTCGAACAGGTTTGCGCGCTCCTCAAAAAGATCGCCGCATAAACCACGCCGAACCCGCCTTCGCCTGTTACTGTGTTGCGGGAGGATTTTCCAATGTCTTTTGGTTTGCGGACGCTGCGCGCCTCGGCCGTTGCAGCGCTTGTTGCTTTCGCTATGCTCGCCCACGCCGATCCCCTCGTTGTAAAAACCGCGCAGGGCAAGGTCCACGGCAAGACTATCCACGATGGCAAAGTCAAAGCGTGGCTCGGCCTGCCCTACGCCGCGCCGCCCATCGGCGACCTGCGCTGGAAGGCGCCGGAGCCGCCCGCGAAATGGCATGGCATCCGCGATGCCGCCAGCTTCGGCGCCCACTGCGCGCAAAATCATGTCTACGAGGACATGGCCTTCCAGGACAACGGCGGCAGCGAGGATTGCCTCTTCCTCAATGTCTACGCGCCTGCCACGGCAAATAAGAAGAGCACATTGCCGGTCATGTTCTGGATTCACGGCGGCGGTTTCTTCGCCGGCTCCAGCGATGAGCCGCGCCACAACGGCGACTTCCTGCCGCTCAAGGGCGTCGTGCTCGTCACCATCAACTATCGCCTCGGCGTCTTCGGCTTTCTTGCCACCAGCGACCTCGCCAAAGAGCAGGGCGGCTCGGCCGGCAACTACGGCCTCATGGACATGGTCGCCGCGCTTCAATGGGTCAAAGCCAACATCAAAAAATTCGGCGGCAATCCGGACAACGTAACGATCTTCGGCGAGAGCGCCGGCTCCTTTGCCGTCAGCACGCTCATGGCCGCGCCTTCCGCGCAGGGGCTCTTTGCAAAAGCCATCGGCGAGAGCGGCGCCGCGCTGGGCCGCAGCGCGCTCAGCTATGAACGAGTCAACGTGCGCGCGGAAAAAGATGACAAGTGGGTCGAAAGCCTTAACGTGCACTCGCTCGCCGAGCTGCGCGCATTGCCCACGGAGACCATCCTTGCTGCCGTGAACAAGCCCGGTGTCCATTTCTCGCCGGACATCGACGGCAAATTTCTCATCGAGCCCGTTGCCGATACTTATGCCGCAGGCAAACAGGCGCACGTTCCGCTGCTGGCCGGCTGGAACCGCGACGAAGGCAGCTTCGCCGCCACGCGCGGCGTAACCGTCGAGCAGTTCAAGGCGACGGCCGCGAAGGCCTTCCCCGACAAGACGGAAGAATTCCTCAAGCTCTACCCCGGCGACGACGACGCGCAGGCGCTGCGCTCGACTATCGACTATGCCAGCGACATGTTCATTGCCTATGGAACCTGGGACTGGCTTGAAGCGCAGCGCAAGACCGGCGACGCGCCCGTCTACCGCTATCACTTCGAGCTGCCCGCGCTGCCCAGCAAATATCACCTCGGCACTTTCGTGTTTCACTCCGATGACATCGAGTACGTCTTCGGCACGCTCGACACGCGTCCCGGTGAAACCGTGCGCCCGGAAGACCGCGCGCTGAGCGAAGCGATGATGAGCTACTGGACCAACTTTGCCAAAACCGGCGATCCCAACGGTCCCGGCCTGCCCGAGTGGCCCAGGTACAACAACGACGGCTGGCCGCTGTTGCACCTCAACGACCCCATCACCTCCGGCCCGGATACGCTGCGCGACCGTTATCTTTTCCTGGAAGAGAATCCGCCTGCCGGGCCGCTCTTTCCATAATCGAAAGCACAGCACAAGACAAAGCGGGCCGCCCGTGATGAGCGGCCCGCTTTGCTTTTGCAGGAAGAAATTTTTATGGATTCACGCCGGAAGCCGCCGTAAAGCCCGCCGCCTGCGAGGCCGGAATATCACCCGCCGGAAGCGGCGCGCCAAAGTTGCCGTTTTTAGCATTGATCGCATTCGAGTAGTCCGCGCCGAGGCCCAGCTTCTTGAGCGCGCGCGAGTCCGGCATGAGCTTTGTCTGCCAGCCCTGGTCGGCCTGGTACTTCTGCATCGCCGCAACTGTCGTCGAATCCCAGTCGCCGTTGGCCGGCCCGTTCAGGTAGTGCTCGCGGATCAGCGCCTGCTGAATCTGCGTCACGCGATCCGGGTCAATGGCCTGCTGGCCGTGCAGCACGTGCCTCCTTGCCGCTGCTCTGCGCCCGCGCCGCGAGTGCAGGCTGTGGTGCAGCGAAGCCTTCTCCGGATGCGCGGAGCGCGAATGCGCCGTGCGGCGGTGCGTAGTTGTCGCCAGCGCCGGCATCGCCGCCAACGCGGCGGATAAAAGAACAAGCCCAATGCGATTCAAAAGCACGCGAGATACTCCTCTGCTTTTTCTTTCGACGAAATACGTGCGGAGTCAGCCGGGGCAAGTGTATCGAATCTCCCCGCCGATGTACCAAAAATGTTTCTCTCAGGAACCCATATTGTATCAAAATGGAACGAGTCAAAGGCTTTCGTGCCGGAAATGAGAAAATTCGCGGCACGAAAGCCGGTGTCTTTATAGCGTTCCGCCAATATAACTGATGCCGTCCTCCGGGCTGTGCGGGTTCATCACCTCAAAGACCACGTCATCGCCCGTCTTGAGCTTGCTTACCACCGCGTTGTACTGATCGCGCGTGCCCACCGGCTGCTTGTTGATGCGAATGATGACCACGCCCGGCGCCATGCCCTGCAGGTCGGCAAAGGAGCCTGGCCGTACCGACTGCACCAGCATCCCGGGATGATGCAGCCTGGAGACCGTATCCGGCGTGATCTCGCGCACCGTAATGCCCAGCGTGCTTTCGCCCGGGCTCACGGTCTGATCCGGCGTCGGGCTCTGGTCCGCGGAGGCCACCTGCGCGAAGACCTTGTCGCGGTCGCCGATCATGACGGTCGCGTCCAGTTGCTGGCCGTCGCGAATGTAACCGAGCCGCACGCTCGAACCCGGCCGCCGCTCCGCAATGTCGTTCACCAGGTCGTCGCCGTCCTTGATGGAGCGTCCGTCGATGGTGGTAATAATGTCGCCCTGCTTCAGTCCGGCCTTGTCCGCCGGCCCGCCCGGCTGCACAAAGGAAACCAGCACGCCGGTCTTAAAGCCGTAAATGCGGTTCACCGCCTCGGGCAACCCCTCGCGGAAGCTGATGCCGATGGAGCCGCGCACCACCTTGTGGCTGGGGCTGATGAGGTCGTTGTAAATCTCCACCACGGTGTTCGACGGCATGGCGAAGCCGATGCCCTGGTAGCCCGCGCTCTGCGTGTAGATCGCCGTATTGACGCCGATCACCTGGCCGTTCATGTTCAAGAGCGGCCCGCCGGAGTTGCCGGGATTGATCGCCGCGTCGGTCTGAATAAAGTGCTGGAACTGCCCCTGCACGGTCGGATCAATCGTCCGGTTCTTGGCCGAGATGATGCCCGCGGTCACCGTCTGCGCCAGCGCAAACGGGCTGCCGATCGCCTCCACCCAGTCGCCCACCTGCGCGGTGTCGCTGTCGCCCATCTTCACGGTGGGCAGCGGCGTGTTGGTGTCGATCTTGATAACGGCGATATCGGTGGCCTTATCCACGCCGATCACGCGCGCCGGCCGGCCCAGGTCGGAGTTGTCCGGGTCCGTCGAGAGCTTCACATAAATCTTGTCGGCCTTCTCGATCACGTGGTTGTTGGTGATGATGTAGCCCTTGGGATCGACGATGAAGCCCGAGCCGAGCGACTCGCGCACCTGGCTGTTGTCGTCGCCGCCGTCGTCCTGTCCCTGCCCGCCGAAGAAGTGAAAGAAGAAATCCGGAAAGCCCTGGTCGTTATTATTGTTATCGCCCTGGCCGTTGTCTTCGCCCTGGCCGTCGTCGTCCGGATTCTGCGGCTGCAACTGGCGCCGGCGCGAGTTGCGCGACTGCTTGGGCAGCGTCTCGGTGTTGATGTTCACCACCGCCGGACCCACCAGCCGGGCAATTTTGACGAACGAATTCGGCGCAACCGGCGAGTCCACCACCTTCAGCGGAGTGGCATCGGGGCTCGCGTTCTGCTCCTCCTGCCCGCTCACCCCATGTGCCGCATACGACAAGCCCACGATCGCCACCGTCATGACGGCAAGCAGCACAAAGGCCGAAGCAAGGCCACGCGCGCGCAGCCGTTCCAAAAGCGATTTCATCGAATTCTGTCCTCTTTCCCTGCGCGCCATCCGTTTCGGTCCTCATGGGCATCCGGATTCGCTTCCGGCGGCCGCGCTTTCGTCCCTGCGGTAGCTACCAGTATAGCCAGCACGCGCTCTTACCGCCCGCGCAGTGCTTTGCATTGATATAGACGAATCTGAGGCGCGCGAGGCTGCTCTTTATGTTCCAAGCCCATTTCCGCGCGAATTCTCTCCATCGGCGCGGAGGCTTTGCGCAATTCGCAGGAGACGGGCGAGGAGATCGACGGCCTCACCGCGGTCGGCGCTCCGGGCTTGGCACCCAGCCGGCTTTGCGCCCAGCCAGATTTGCCCCCGGTCAGGAGAGCCGCTTCTGCTTCAACTGCCGCCACGCCGCTTACTTCTTCGACAAAGTCAATCAAAAACATCTGAATGAAAACGCAACCATCGTGGCGGTCCTCGCCAGCGCTGGCAGGCTCTGCGGAAGCGGCGCCAGGGTAGGGAAAAGCAGGGACAAAATGGACAAAGAGAACAAGGGACAGAGGAATGTACAAAACAGGAGCCCAAAAAGGTAAAGGCTCTCAATTTCCCGTCCCTTTGTAAAAAATACAAAAGATGGAGCCCGCAATGTCTGCCGAATTGCATCCGGGCTTTGTCCCTGCTCCCAAAATTTTCTTCTCCATTCCACCTCAACTCCGGCTATGCTGTTAGCAAAACCCAGAGGCCTGACAAGCGGGAATCCTCGAAAAGATCCGAAACGGACCGGGACCGCGACTTGCTTTCATTTGTTGTGTTTAAACCGGAGCATGACCCGAATCTGCCGGCTTTGCCGGCGGCATATTACATCGGAGCGCGGCGGAATTTGCGCCCTTCCGTGCCGACCCTGAACCGGAGGCGGAAACCTGTATGAAGGCGACCTCGCCAACGCTGGAGGCTAATCCGGGCAAGCCCGGCTCCATGCGCGGCTCTGCATCCGGTTCCGCGTCCGGCTCCGCAAGCCGGCAATCCCACCCCATTGACTGGGTGTGGCCGGATTCCCTCCTCCGTTTCGGCGTGGTTCTCGTTCTTTATGTTGCCGCCTCCGCCTGCGGCAACGCTCTCACGCGCACTCCCGCCATCTCCGACCTTATCTGGCCCGCCAACGGCCTGCTCCTGGCCTTCCTTCTGCCCATCGCGCACCGCTACTGGACCAGCTACCTGGCCGCCAGCATCGCCGTCAACGTTCTCATCCACGCCGCCTACGGTTTCTCCATCAACCGCTCCATCCTTTTCTCGGTGGCCAATACCATCGAGATCCTCATCGCCGGCTTCCTCATCGGGGAGAGCGGCGGCTCGAAGCCCGATCTGGCCCAAGCCGCCACGCTGGCACGTTTCCTCGGCTTCGGCGTGCTCCTTGCGCCCTTGGCGTCCACCGGCTTCATTGAGATGGTCCTCACCCTCTGGACCTACCCGCGCCATCCGCAGCTTCTGTCCAACTGGTTTGTGGGCGACGTGATGGGCATGGCGCTGATGACACCTCTCATCCTGGCCATCGACAAGCCCGGCCTGGCCCGTATCTTCGGCCGCGGCAAGCTCTGGGAAACCATCGCCATTCTCGTGGGCACAGGCGTGCTTTCGACGGCCGTTTTCCTGCAGACCAGCCTGCCCATCGATTTTCTTCTGATTCCCGCGCTGCTCTTCGCTGTCTTCCGCCTGCGCGCCGCCGGCGGAGCCCTCGCCGTCCTTTTCATCGCCGCGCCGGCCGTCTATCTCACCGAGCGCGCCCGCGGAGCCTTTTCCATCTCCGGCGCCGCGCTCAACCATCACGGCTTCTTCATTCTCCAGCTCTTCCTCTGCGTCAATATCGTCATCGTGTATGCCGTAGAGGCTGCTCTCGGCTCCCGCGACAAGCTCCATCTCGAAGTGACCGCCGCCTTTCACGAGGCCGACGCCATGGCCACCCAGGACTACGCCACCGGCCTGGCCAACCGCCTCTGCTTCGACCGCCAGCTCGCCCGCAACTGGCAGAGCGCTCTCCGCGACCAGTCGCCGCTCTCGCTGCTCATCGTCGATGTGGACCACTTCAAGCTCTATAACGATCACTACGGCCATCTGGCCGGCGACGAGTGCCTGCGCCGCATCGCCGCCATCCTTGCCAGCTCCTCCAAGCGCTCCACCGACACCGTGGCCCGCTACGGCGGCGAGGAGTTTGCCCTGCTTTTGCCCCGCTCCAATTCGAGCGGCGCCATGATCCTCGCCGAGCGCATCCGCCAGGCCGTCGCCGATGCCCAGTTGCCCCACCTGCCCTACACGGCCGGCATCGTCACCGTCAGCATCGGCATCGCCTCCATGCACCCCAGCGCCGACAACGATTCCACCTATCTCATCCACTGCGCCGACCGCGCCCTCTATGAGGCCAAAAAAGCCGGCCGCAACCGCACCGAAAGCTGGGAAAACTGCGCGGAAGCGGAAATCGCCCAACCCGAGCCCCAGCCGCAGCCCCGCTAGCTGCGTCGTTCGCCGTTCCGTAGCGCCTAAGTTCCTCCCATTCCGTCTTCTTCCCATTGACTCCAAACCCGATTTCCCGTATTCTGGAGTCCTTGTGCGGTGTTGCGCCTGAGGTCTGCTCGAAGCAGATGTTTTCCGCAGGCCGCCTTCTGCCGGACCGGCCTTTAACGCGATCCAGGCAGAGTCAGGAGCCCTTCAAGAGGGCAAGCTCCGCAGCCTCACCCCAACAGCGATGTCTGGCAGCGGGTGGAATCATGTCCCATGCAGTATTTGCATGGGGAATCGCGCATTGCGCATAGTTTTTGCGGCTGGCTTTCGAGCCCTGGCCGGGAAGTTTTTTGAGGGAAGAAGAGAGATGTCGACCTTTGTTCCAAGCGGCAAGAACGTTGACCGCAAGTGGTATGTGATCGATGCCGAAGGGCAGACGCTGGGCCGCCTTGCCACTAAGGCCGCCAGCGTTCTCAGCGGCAAGCTGAACCCCAGGTATGTGCCTTACATCGACATGGGCGATCACGTCATCGTCATCAACGCCGAGAAGGTTCGCCTGACCGGCCTCAAGACCCAGACCAAGGTGTACCGCCGTTACACCGGCTTCCCCGGTGGCCTGCGCGAGGAGTCGTTCACCCGCCTGCTCGCCCGCAAGCCGGAAAAGATTCTTGAGGAAGCCATCAAGGGCATGTTGCCCAAGAGCAAGCTCGGCCGCTCCATGGGCTCCAAGCTCAAGGTCTACCGTGGCGACAAGCATCCGCACCAGGCGCAGGCTCCGGTCGCGCTCCCGGTGGCGTAAAAGCAGCTTTTAGCTATTAGCCTTTAGCTTTTAGCTCGTCCGTGGAAGAGCGAAAGCCAAAGGAAAACGAAAGAAGTCAGGTTCAGGCAGGAACAAGCTAAGAGCGAACAGCGAAAAGCTGATAGCTCAAAAGGATTTTGAATGGCAGATCTGGTTCAGTATTACGGTACGGGCCGCCGCAAGTCGGCGATCGCCCGCGTCTTTCTGCGTCCCGGCACGGGCGAGTGGAAGGTCAACGGCAAGGCATTCGACGAGTACTTCGTCACCGAGCAGCAGCGGGCATCCGCCAAGCGCAGCCTCGCCGTCGTCGAGCTCGCTTCGAGCTTCGACGTCGTCGTGACGGTTTCGAGCGGCGGCGTGGCCTCGCAGGCGGACGCCGTGAAGATGGGCTCGGCCCGCGCGCTGGTCGAGTTCAACGCCGATCTGCGCAAGCCGCTCAAGGCCGAAGGCCTGCTCACCCGCGACGCCCGCGTCAAGGAACGCAAGAAGTACGGCCAGAAGGGCGCCCGTAAGCGGTTCCAGTTCAGTAAGCGCTAGCGCGCTTGGGGTATAGGGTGCAGGGTACAGGGAACAGTTCAAACGCGATTGTTTTCTGTACCCCGTACCCTGAACCCCGTACCCAGTTTTCAATCCCCGCATAAGCGGGTTCAATCCGGACGCCGGCATCGACCATCCGGATGCAACTCACGAAGGAGGCCAATGGCCACGATCACAATGAAGGAGCTGCTCGAAGCAGGTGTTCACTTCGGGCACCAGACCAAGCGCTGGAACCCCAAGATGAAGGAGTACATCTTCGGCGAGCGCAACGGAATCTACATCATCGACCTGCAGAAGACGCTCAAGCTCTTCAAGGACGCGTCCAAGTTCGTCACGGACCTGACCGCCGGCGGCAAGACGATTCTCTTCGTCGGCACCAAGCGCCAGGCCCAGGACGCAGTGGCTGAGGAAGCCG
>JASHPD010000260.1 GCA_030038315.1 Acidobacteriaceae bacterium | reverse complement strand
GGTGGCAAACTTTCCGAATTTCTTTTTTGCGGAAGTGGATGGTACTGATCCGGAGGCCAGTTTGCGCGCTTTTCAGGCGGCGGCGGAGCACTGCCGCGCGGACAAAGGGCCGGCGCTGGTGCATGGGCATGTGATCCGGCCTTATTCGCACTCGCTCTCCGATGATGACAGGCTTTACCGCTCTGCCGCTGAGCGTGAGGCCGATGCGCTGCGCGATCCGCTGGCGCGGATGCAGGCTCGGCTGCTGCAGGAAGGGATTCTGACGACGGAGCAGGTTGCGGAACTGGAGGAATCCTGGGACCGCGAAGTGGCTGAGGCTGCTGAGCGTGCGCAGACTGCGCCTCTGCCGGAGATCGACAGCATTCCGAAGCATGTGTATTCGGAGAATCTCGATCCGACGAGCCCGGTATTTGCTGCCGAGAAGATTGAAGAAGGCGCTGTGCAGAAGGGCGCGAAGAGCCACGGCCCGCGCACGATGGCTGACCTTATCAACGCCTGCCTGCATGATGAGATGGCGCGTGATCCGCGCATTGTGGTTTATGGCGAGGACGTGGCGGACGCCAGCCGCGAAGATGTTTTACACGAGGCGAAAGGCAAGGGCGGCGTCTTTAAGCTCACTGCCGGGCTGCAGAGAGCCTTTAGCTCTGAGCGCGTGTTTAACTCGCAACTGGCTGAGGCGAACATTGTGGGGCGCGCGGTGGGTTATGCGGTGCGCGGCATGAAGCCGGTGGTGGAGATTCAGTTCTTCGACTACATCTGGCCGGCGATGCACCAGATTCACAACGAGCTTGCGGTGATGCGCTGGCGTTCGAATGGCGAGTGGGGTGCACCGGCGGTGATTCGCGTGCCGATTGGCGGCTACCTGACCGGCGGGGCGATTTATCACTCGCAGTCGGGTGAAAGCATATTTACGCACATTCCGGGGCTGCGGGTGGTGTTTCCGTCGAATGCGCTGGATGCGAATGGGCTGCTGAGGACGGCGATTCGCTGTGATGATCCGGTGCTGTTCCTGGAGCACAAGCGGCTTTATCGCGAGACCTATGGGCGCGCAGCTTATCCGGGGCCGGAGTTTGCTATTCCGTTTGGCAAGGCGAAGATTGTGCGTCCCGGCAAGGATCTGACGATTGTGACTTACGGCGCGGTGGTGCCGCGTGCTTTGCAGGCTGCGGAGAAAGCTAAGCGCGAGCATGATATTGATGTTGAGCTCATCGATCTTCGTACGCTGAATCCTTACGACTGGGAGGCGATTGCGGAGTCGGTTCGCAAGACCAGCCGCGTGATTGTGGCTTACGAGGATATGCAGAGCTGGGGCTACGGTGCGGAGATTGCGGCGCGCATTGCGGACGAGCTCTTCGAAGACCTCGATGCGCCAGTGAAGCGCGTGGCGGGGATGGACACCTTTGTTGCCTACCAGCCGATCCTTGAGGATGTGATCCTGCCGCAGCCGGAAAAGATTCTCAAGGCCATTCTGGACTTGCGCGCTTATTGATGACGCATCCTAAAAGTCCGCGCCCCGGATACAATACGGGGATGGAATCGCGCACACATTCCAAGCCGCGCCGGATGAAGCTCAGCCGTAAAGTGGGTCTGCCTGCATGAAGGGATTCTTCCGGCTTCTGCGCTTCGGGCTGCCGTATACGTTTTACTGGCTTCCCGGCGTTGTGCTGCTCGCGGTCGAAGGGCTGCTGGACGCGCTGCGCATTGCGTTTTTTGTGCCCATCATCGGCGTGGTGCTCCAGCGGGGCGACCAGTCGCGGGCGATGCCGCTTTTTCCGACCGCGCCGGCCGGCTGGCAGTTTGACATGCACCGGTTTGCGCCTTCGTGGCTGCATAATTCGCTGGCGATCGTGGCTTTTGCGCTTATCGGCTCCACGATACTCAAGGGCATCTGCGATTATATTGGCACTTATCTTGTCAATTACGCCGGCTTTGGCACGATCACGGACCTGCGTAACAAGCTCTATGAAGTTACGCTGCGCCGCTCGGCGAGCTTCTTCCAGAAGCATTCGACGGGAACGATTCTTTCCACGCTGATCAATGATGTGGACAAGGTGCAGGACGCTGTCAGCACCATCCTGGGCGATTTTCTCCAGCAGTTCTTTACTTTTCTCTTCACCGCTGCGCTGGTCGTTTTTTACGGCGGGCGGCTGAGCTGGCTTCTGCTGCTCTTTGTGCCGGTTGTGATCACTTCCGCGCGGCGCATTGGCCGTTCTGTCCGGACGCGTACGCGCACGGGGCAGGACAAGCTCGCGGAGATTCAGAACATTCTGCATGAGACCGTTACCGGCCATCGCATTGTGAAGGCCTTCAACACGGAGCTGATGGAGATACTGCGCTTCGAGAATGCGGCCATGCGGCTGCTGCGCGCCAATCTCCGTTCTGTGCGCGCCCAGTCCATCAGCTCGCCGCTCATGGACATTTTCGGCGCGATCGCAATTGCGCTGCTGCTGTGGATGGGCCGCAACGAAATCCAGCACGGCCACATGACGCTGGAGGTTTTTATCCCTTTCATCGTGGCGCTCTTCAAGCTCTATGATCCAGTGCGGCGTTTTGCGTCTTATTACAACAGCTTTCAGCAGGCGCTTGGCGCATCGGTTTCCATCTTTGCCTTCTTTGACACCAAGGATGAGGTGAAAGAGCGCCCGCGCGCCGTCACGCTCAAGCAGTTTGAGAAGTCGATCCGCTTTGAGGATGTGGGCTTTTACTATTCGAGCGAGGACGGCGAACACCAGATTCTGCATAATGTCGATCTGGAAGTGCAGTCGGGAGAGATGCTTGCACTTGTGGGCCCGAGCGGCGCGGGTAAGACTACGCTGGTCAACTTGATTCCGCGCTTCTTTGATGTGACTTCGGGACGAATCCTCATCGACGGCCACGATCTGCGCGATCTCACGCTTGGCTCGCTGCGCGGGCAGGTTGCGCAAGTTACACAGGAGACGATTCTCTTCAATGACACGGTGCGTAACAACATTGCCTATGGCCAGCCGGATGCGAAGCACGAGCTTGTGGAGCAGGCTGCGCGGAATGCTCTGGCGCATGACTTCATTCTGAAGATGCCGCAGGGGTACGACACTGTGATTGGCGAAAAAGGATTTCGCCTCTCAGGCGGCGAACGGCAGCGCATTGCGATTGCCCGCGCGATTCTGAAGGATGCGCCG
>JASHPD010000259.1 GCA_030038315.1 Acidobacteriaceae bacterium | reverse complement strand
TCTTCGTCGCCGAGGATGCGCGTGTGGCCGGCTTTCTTGATGCGGCGCTCGAAGATTCCCGCAATGAGGATCAGGATGCCGGCGGCGGCGAGCGCGGGCGCGATCAATTCCAGGTGGCTGAAGAGCTCTTCGATCTGGGCCTTCGGCGCGTTGTGGAAGTAGGTCTTCTCGATGAGCTTCTTGAGGATTTCTCCGATGATGCTCGTGAGCACCGTGGCCCAGATGAGGAGCACGGCAAAGCGCTTGAATGCCGCGGCGCTCGAAAAATAGACCTTCTTCCACGTCTTCCAGAAGTAGGCGATGACGGCGAACATGGTGCCGGTGTGGAGCATCACAAGCAGCAAGGTCATTTGCGGCGCTGATGGGTCAAGCCCCATCAGCTTTTCCGCAACGACAACGTGAGCGGAACTTGAAACAGGCAGAAGCTCGGCGAGGCCCTGAATAATGGCAAGAAGAATGACGCGAAAAAAGCTCATGTTCCAGTGGTATCACACTCAAAGATGCGGAAACTTCAATTTCAGCGCCGGGTTTTCCGGTGTCGTTTTCATATTTGGTTCATCCATTCAAAGGAAGCTGCGCTTTCGAGTGTAAGCAGCACGAGCGAGGTTTTGGAATGAAGATCGGCATTCTTGGCATGGGCAACATGGGCGCGCCGATGGCGCGGCGGCTGCTGGGCGCGGGGCACACGGTTACGGTGTGGAATCGCACGCGGAAACGAGCTGAGGCTGTGGCCGCGGATGGAGCGCGCATCGCCGCAACTCCGGCCGATGCGGCGCGCGGCAATGAGATTGTTGTCACCATGCTCTTTGACGATGCGGCGCATGAAGAGGTTTTTTTCGGCAAGGATGGGCTGCTTGGGCTGCTGGATGCGATTGAGCCCGGTATCGAATCCGGTCCGGTGCACATGGCGATGAGCACGATCAGCGTGGGATTTTCCGAGCGGCTGACGGCGGAGCACACGCGGCGCGGGATTCCGTTTGTGGGCGCGCCGGTCTTTGGCAGGCCGAATGTGGCTGACGCGGGCAGGCTTTGGGTTGTACTGGCCGGAGCGGAGACCGCTGTGGAAAGCGTGAAGCCGGTGCTGGGGCCGATTTCGCGCGGCTTTACGGTTGTGGGCACGCAGCCGGCGCAGGCGCACGCGGTCAAGCTCGGCGGAAATTTTCTGATCAGTGCGATGATTCATTCGCTCTCGGAGGCGTTTGTTTATGCGGATGCGCAGGGGATTGCGCCGGCGGCCTTCTTTGACGCGGTCAACAGCGCGCTCTTTCAGTCGCCGTTTTATGCGGCGTATACGCAGGTGATGCTGAATCCGCCGAAGCAGGCAGGAGCGCCGATGACGGTGGGACTGAAGGATGTGAACCTGTTTCGCGAAGCGGCTGCCGCGCATGGGGTCAAGCTCAGCCTGGCCGAGGATCTGGCGCAGATTTTTGCGCAGGCTACGGAAGATGGACTCGGCGATGAGGATTGGGCTGTGGGGCAGTACAGGATGGCGCAAAGACGCAGCCGGAAACGGTAGTGGATCAGTTTGAAAAAGACTTACCTCAGGGGCTAAAGCCCCGTCGAAGTTTTCGGTATTTATGGCACGGCTGAAGCCGTGCCCTTTCAAAGCAAATTCAAACTGACCCATTGCCCCAGAGACGCGGCGGCGGAAATGTTGGATAGGATAGGGGCATGAATCTTAAAGGGAAGATTATCTTCATCACTGGGGCGAGCGCGGGGATTGGCGCGGCTACGGCGCTTGCGTTCGCGGGCGAGGGCGCGCGGCTGCTGCTGGCGGCGCGGCGCGCGGAGAAGCTGGCCGATGTCGCGAAGGCTGCGCTCGAACGCGGGGCACAGAATGTCCACTCGTTTGCGCTCGACGTGCGCGACCAGGCAGCGGTGAAAGCTGCGGTTGCCGCGTTGCCTGCGGAGTGGCGCGCGATTGAGGTGCTGGTGAATAACGCCGGCCTGAGCCGCGGACTTGAAAAGCTCTACGCGGGCAGGATCGAGGACTGGGAAGAGATGATCGACACCAACGTGAAGGGCTTGCTTTATGTGACCCGCGCGGTGGTGCCCGGCATGGTGGAGCGCGGCAGCGGGCATGTCATCAACCTGGGCTCGACGGCGGGGCACCTGACGTATCCGAACGGAGCCGTCTATTGCGCGAGCAAGGCGGCGGTGCGCGCGATCAACGACGGGCTACGGATGGATGTGCTGGGCACGCCGATTCGCGTGACGAGCGTGGACCCGGGGATGGTGAAGACGGATTTCAGCCTGGTGCGCTTTCACGGAGATGCGGAGCGCGCCGAGAATGTCTACAAGGGCGTGAAGAATCCGCTGACGGGCGAGGATGTGGCGGACGTGATTCTATGGGTGGCGACACGGCCGACGCATGTGAACATTGCCGACGTGTTGCTGACGCCGGTGCAGCAGGCCAATTCCCTGTTGTTCCACAGGGAGAACTAGACCGCTATCCCACGTCCGGAAACACGGACGTGGGGCACCCTGGCTTCAACCCATATCCATATCTGGCGCCGATGCGCTAAACGGCAATTTCAAGGGAAAAGCATACCTCAGGGGCTAAAGCCCACCCTATTTTGCCGAACCTGTTCGCCGGGGATAAATCCCCGGCCTACCAGTAAACGGAAGGCCTACCAGATCTTGAACGTTGGTGCGTCATCGGCAGAATGGCGCAGCCCATAAAAAACCCGCCGTAATGGCGGGTGCGTCAATCGAGTCTGGCGATCTCGGCCTCGATCTGGGCCAGGGCCGCTTCCAGCGCCTGGCGTCGTGCCGGATTCGAGGTTCGCTGCGAAAGGATGTTTTCCTTTTGCAGGTTCAGTGCCTGCTTCTGGCGGGCGCGGCGCGCGCGCTCCTGCTCGGCGGCGCGGCGAGCCTCTTCCGCGCCAGCACCGCTGCCTGCATACATCGGTACCGCCTGCTGAACGCTTGCCATCTGTTCCTCCACGGATTTACTTTCCCAGCCACGGGCCATATCTTCAATTCTACGGGGATTTTGTCCGGTTTTCGCGTGCCGATATGGGTTCATGGCCGAAAATCGGCAGTCTTTATGGGTTTTTCATGTGAGGGGAGCAGATGCAGGTCTGGCAAATCGGTTCGTTCGGAGTGGAAAAGCTGGAATTGGTGGAGCGGGCGACGCCCGAGCCGGGGTTTGGCGAAGTGCTGGTGAAGATTCACGCCATCTCGTTGAATTTCCGCGACTTGATGATGGTTAAGGGGCTCTATAACCCCAGGCTGAAGCTGCCGCGGATTCCCTGCTCGGATGGTGCGGGCGAGGTTGTGGCCGTGGGCGCGGGCGTGACGCAGTGGAAGACCGGCGACCGCGTGGCCGGCATCTTTATGCAGCGCTGGATTGACGGGCCAGCCACGCCGGAAAAGATCAAAGGGGCGCTGGGCGGCGATATCGACGGCGTTCTGGCGGAGTACGTGGTGCTGAGCGAGAACGGTGTTGTCGAGATTCCCGAGCACCTGAGCTACCAGGAAGCCGCCACGCTGCCCTGTGCGGCCGTGACGGCGTGGAATGCGCTGGCGGCGGGCGATGTGCGGCCCGGCGCGACGGTGCTGGTTCAGGGCACGGGAGGGGTTTCGCTGTTCGCGTTGCAGTTTGCGCGGCTCAAGGGGGCGCGCGTGCTGGGCGTTTCGAGCAGCGACGAGAAGCTGGCGCAGGCGCGCAGGCTGGGACTGGATGCGGGGGTGAACTATAAAGACACGCCGGAGTGGGACCGCTGGGTGATGGACGAAACCGGCGAGGGCGTCGATCTGATTGTGGAAGTGGGCGGCGCGGGAACGCTGCCGCGCTCGCTGCGCGCGCTGAAGATGGGCGGAACGATTGCACAGGTGGGCGTGTTGACGGGGGCTGAGCCTGCGGAGCCGCTGCCGGTTCCGGCGATTCTGCACAAACAGGCGCGGCTGCGCGGAATTTATGTCGGCTCACGGCAGGATTTCATCGAGATGAATAAGGCGGTGTCGCTGGCGCAGCTTCGGCCTGTGGGTGAGGATTTTCCCTGGACTGTGGCGCGCGAGGTGCTGGCGCGCATGGAGAGCGGCGCGCACTTCGGCAAGCTCGTCATGACCGTGGCCTAACAGAGTGTAAAAAGCGGCTCCCGGATTTTCAGTTCCGGGAGCCGCTTTTATTTTCGCAGCAGAAATAAGCCTTAAGCGAAGCCAAGCACCGGGTGCGGCACGTAGGGCTCTTCGAGAGCCTTGATCTCCTCCGGCGTCAGCTTGATGGAGAGCGAAGCTACGGCGTCGTCGAGGTGATGAGCTTTTGAAGCGCCGACGATGGGCGCGGTGACGGCCGGCTTGCCGAGCAGCCACGCCAATGCGATCTGCGCCTGCGGTACGCCGCGCTTCGATGCGACTTCGACGAGGCGGTCCACGATCTGGCGGTTGTTCTCTTCGGTGCTGGAGTACATTGTTTTGCCGAACCTGTCGGTCTCAGAGCGCCTGGTGCTCTCGGAGTTCCACGGGCGGGCGAGACGGCCGCGCGCTAGCGGGCTCCACGGGATGATGCCGATGCCCTGATCGACGCAGAGGCCGGTCATCTCGCGCTCTTCTTCGCGGTAGAGCAGGTTGTAGTGGTTCTGCATGGAGACAAAGCGCGTCCAGTTGCGCAGGTCGGCGAGGTAGAGCGACTTGGCGAACTGCCACGCGTACATGGACGACGCGCCGATGTAGCGCACTTTGCCGGCCTTCACGGCGTCATGCAGCGCTTCCAGCGTTTCTTCGATGGGTGTTTCATAATCCCAGCGGTGAATCTGGTAGAGATCGACGTAATCGGTCTTGAGGCGCTGGAGGCTTTGGTCTAGCTCAAACAGGATTTCCTTGCGTGAAAGGCCTTTGCCGTTGGGTTCGTCGCGCATGAGGCTATGAACCTTGGTGGCGACGACGACGGATTCGCGGCGCACGTTGGACTTGAGGAAGTTGCCGAGAACGATTTCGCTGTCGCCGCTTGAATATACGTTGGCCGTGTCGAAGAAATTGATGCCGTAATCGAGCGCCTGCTTGAAGAACGGCTGGCTGTCTTTTTCATTCAGCGCCCATGGCTGGCGGCCCGGCTTGAGTTCGCCAGTGGCTGGCGAACCGTAGGTCATGCAGCCGAGACAGATGCGGGAGACTTTGAGGCCGGTCTTGCCGAGATTGACGTATTCCATTGCTTCTCCTTGGAAAAATGTACGAGGTCGAGTTGTGAAGCAGGATTAGTTTGAGTGCGCATCCGCTAACAGGCGTTCGCTAATAAACGTTCATAGATGCGCAGAGTTTCTTCGTTGAAGCAGACAAAGAAGAGTTCCTGGACGCCGCTCGCTTCGATGTGCGAGCGGACGGTTGCGATGGCAATTCTGGCGGCGCGCTCGGAAGGAAATCGATAGACGCCGGTGCTGATGGCGGGGAATGCGATCGAGCGCGCTCCGGCTTCGAGCGCAAGCTCAAGGCACTTGCGATAGCAGCCCGCGAGCAGCTCGTCTTCGTTGTGCGCGCCGCCGCTCCACACGGGGCCGACGGCGTGAAAAATCCATTTCGCCGAAAGACGAAAACCCGGCGTGGCTTTGGCGCTGCCGGTTGGGCAGCCGTGCAGCTTGCGGCAGGCTTCGAGCAGCTCGGGGCCGGCTGCGCGGTGGATTGCGCCGTCCACGCCCCCGTCGCCGAGCAGGGATTCATTGGCTGCGTTGACGATGGCGTCTACTTTGAAGCTCGTAATGTCGCCCTGCACCGCAATCAAACTTGCCATGCGAATTCGCTCCGCATTGAGCATACGCTTTGAGTGCACACGCATATCTACCCCACATTCGCATCCGGCAGCGCGCTGGCGAATGCTTGATTTTCAGTGTTTCGGTGAATCCGGAGCGAAGTACACTAGAAAAGGCGGCTATTATGGCGCTGATGCACCAGGCGGCAATTTAAGAGGAAAAGCATACCTCAGGGGCTAAAGCCCGATTTCTTTTGCTGGATCGATTGCCGGAGATAAATCCCCGGCCTACCAGATGGTGAGCATGGTGCATCTGGTGAGCATGGTGCACCGCCTGCATAATGGCGGAAAAGGCCGCACAACG
>JASHPD010000258.1 GCA_030038315.1 Acidobacteriaceae bacterium | reverse complement strand
GGCGTGGATTACAACTTCGGGCTGGCTCTGCCGGCCGTGGCAGCCGAGCTGGGCTTCCGCTCTATCTACGTGCGCTTCACACAGCCCGCCTATCTGGACGGAGAAGAGAAGCGGCTCTGGGAGTACATGCTGGCGGAGATCGCGCCGGTGTTCGTCAAACACGGCGTTGCCACCGAGGATGAGATCGCACCGCTGCTCCAAGAGATGGCCGCGACGACCGCTGATCCGTGCGTGCTGATCGCCCAAGCCTGCCTGCCGGGAATCATCGCAAACAAGTGAGGCGCCAGCGAAGCTCGTAAGCAAATCCTACTGCTTGTCCAAGTCGATGGATTCGTAGGCGTGGGCGGCGATGCCGGCGCGGATCTGCGCGGGGGTCTTGCCCAGGCGGGTCTGTTGGTAGGCGTAGAAGCCTTCCTTGGCGCAGGTGGAGCACTCGGAGCCATGCAATCCCTCAAAGCAACTGCGCAGGATGGTGTGGCCCAGAGCGCGGTCGCAGCGGCAGTTGCAGGGGAGCTGGTAGAGCACGTTACCGATGCGCGCGGCCTTCTGGTAGACGTGGACCTGCCACGGGTAGCGGAAGCTCGAACCGGTCAGCTTGGCGCCGGCGAGAATTGGCGGCAGCGAAGAGACGTGCAGCGGCGCAGAAGGATGGTAGGCCGGCACGTCATCGGCAGGGTTAGAAAACTGCGCATAACTGACCATGGTGAAGGCTGAGATCGCCAGAGCCCACAGCAAGTTTCGATTTAGGCGCTGCTTGAAAAAACGCTTCATCCTGAGTCTCCCCCGCAATCATTGTAGACCGGCCGGAAGAATCGACGTGAGCGGCGAAGCTCTGCCACAGAAAAAGACGAGGGAGCAGGGAACAGACACCTGCGCTGCCGTCAAGCGGCGATTTTGGGCACGTATCGTGCGATGAAAATTTTCCCACATTTCCCCACTGTTCCAGTGAGGTGGGGAGGGGGGCCCTGCCTGCAAAATGCGATTACACGCTGAAGCATCAAAGCATCCTCGTGGCGTTGGAGGCGAAAAGCAACAGGGGCTAAGGCCCATGTATCCATTGCTGCTCTTTCGGCACGACTGAAATCGTGCCCTGTTACGAAGCAAATTGGCTCAAGGTGGCTATCTGCTTGACTCCGGTAGACGCAGCCCGTAGTAGGCCATTAGGCCGAAATACCACAAATGATTGTGGTCACCTGAGTGAAGCAAATACCCGGTTTCCCAAAATTTTGGCGCAAAAAAAGACGGCACGAACGGTCGAGCTGCTCGTGCCGGGAGGCCAGTGACGCAAACTACTTCCAGCGCCGGAGGGTCAGGAAACCACCCCTCCATCACTGGAATATCTACACCATACCATAGATGCAGAAGAATGCAAATACAAAATTTGAGAAATTGAAATTTTTTAAGGAGTTTTTCCACAGGGGAGGAATAAGCAGGGGCTGCGGCTCCGGGGAAAGTGCTTTCCGTGTTTTGTCCGCACGGCTTGACGAGCCTTGCGGCAAAGTTTTCATGCAGGCAGACAGAGAAGCACGGTACAATCGTGGCGGGGGAATCGCAAATCCTTTGCATTCAGAAGATTTCACTACACAAGAGGCAGCTGAAAAGGAACGGGATGGGATCTCTTCCTGGATCAAGGTGGGGGCTGTGGCGGCGCTTTCTGCGCTGGCCGGAGGGGTGACGGCGGCGTGGTTTTATCGCAAGACGCTGACGCGGCTGCACACGGCTTCTCTGGAGCAGACGGATTCCAATTTTCGTACCGGCGAATCTTCGGAAGATGAGATTTAGGCTGTATCGACATATAGGCTCGGCAAGACTATCTGGAAATTGGGCACTGTCTGCGGTGGAGGATGAAAAGCAACTGCAGATCCTTCGACTCCGCAAGCCGAAAAACATGGCTTGCTTCGCTTAGATGGCTTGCTTCGCTTAGGATGACAGCGCTCAAAGGAAAAACCAGATTGCCCGTACAATGGAATTGGGCCTTCCTGCGATGAAGCGTGTTTACATGGACGCGAATGCCACCACTCCGCTGCTGCCGGAGGTGGTGGAGGCGATGCTGCCTTACTGGACGGAGCATTTTGGGAATGCTTCGTCGATCCATTTGCCGGGGCAGCAGGCGCGCAAGGCCGTGGACCGGGCGAGGGAGACGCTGGCGGAACTCCTTCATTGCCATGCGGCGGAGGTGGTATTTAACTCCGGCGGAACAGAGGGCGATAATACGGCGCTCTTCGGGCTGCTGCGCGAGAGTGACCACCTGATTACGACGGCGATTGAGCACTCGGCGGTGCTGCAGGCGGCGCAGAGGCTGGCCGAGCGTGGCGTCGAGGTGACGTATGTGGCTCCGCGAACGGATGGGTTGATTGAGCCTGAGGCGATTCGCGCGGCGCTGCGGCCGAATACGCGGCTGATTAGCGTGATGCTGGCGAATAATGAGACGGGCGTGATCCAGCCGGTAGAAAAGATTGGGCGGATTGCGGGTGAGGCTGGCGCTTTCTTTCATATTGACGCGGTGCAGGGCGCGGGGAAGGTTTCGATTGATGTGAAGGCGATCGGGTGCCATCTGCTTTCGATCAGCGCGCACAAGCTGCACGGGCCAAAGGGCGTGGGTGCGTTGTATGTGCGGCGCGGGACGCCGGTGGAGTCGCTTCTTGTTGGCGGAAGCCATGAGCGGCGGCGGCGCGCGGGAACGGAAAACGTGGCCGGGATTGTGGGACTGGGCGCGGCGGCTGATCTGGCGATGCACAGCCTGGAAGATGGCACGATGGAGCGCGTGGCTGCGCTGCGCGACCGGCTGGAACGCGAGGTTTTGCGGCTGCCGGGGACTGGGTTGAATGGTGCCAGCGTGCCGCGCGTGGCGAATACCACGAATCTCAGGTTCGATAACCTTGAGGGCGAGGCGCTGGTGATTGCGCTGGACCTGAAGGGCATTGCGGTTTCCGGCGGGTCGGCCTGCATGTCCGGCGCAACGAGGCCGAGCCATGTACTGATGGCCATGGGAGTGAGCGAGGCACGGGCGCGGGCTAGTTTGCGCTTCAGTTTGCTGAAGACGGCTACGGCGGAAGACGTGGATTATGTTTTGTCTGTTGTGCCGGAGGCTGTGGAGCGGTTGCGGGCGGTTTCGCCGGTGGAAGCTGGGACGCTTGGCTGATTTCTCCGTCTTTACTGTGCTGCGGGCATCCAACCATAAGAGAGATTGATGAAGCAGAACGAAACCATTGCCGTTGCCATGTCGGGAGGGGTTGACTCCTCGACCGTTGCGGCGATTCTTGCCTCCGAGCAGAACACGGTTGTGGGGCTGACGCTGCAGCTTTGGGATCAGACGCGGCTTGCCGGGAAGCATGGGATTCCTGACGCGCCGAAGGCTGGGCGGTGCTGCTCGCTCGATGATGTGTATGACGCGCGGCGCGTGGCGGAGTATCTGGGAATTCCTTACTACGTTGTCAACCAGGAAGAGCGCTTTGAGAAGGATGTGGTGCGGCCATTTGTGAGCGAGTACCTGGCGGGACGCACGCCGATTCCCTGCTCGCTGTGCAACAACCACCTGAAGTTTGATCAGTTGCTGAAGACGGCGCGGTCGATTGGCGCGAGCCGGATTGCTACGGGGCATTATGCGATCAACTAGTATGACCCGGAACGCGGGCGGTGGATTTTGAAGCGGCCTACGGATCGCGCGAAGGATCAGACTTATTTTTTGTTTGGGCTGACGCAGGAGCAGTTGGCGCATACGCTCTTTCCGCTGGGGCGGATGACGAAGCCGGAGGTGCGCGAGGTTGCGCGGCAGCATGGGCTGGCGCTAGCGGAGAAGCCGGATTCGCAGGAAATTTGTTTTATTCCGGGCGGGGATTACAAGCAGTTTTTGACGGCTTATCTCGAAGAGCAGGGCGAGGAGATGCCGGAGACCGCGGGCGAGTTGGTGACGACGAGCGGCGAGGTGATCGGGCGGCATGAGGGGATTTCGGGCTTCACCGTGGGGCAGCGCAAGGGGCTTGGCGTTGCTTCGCCGAATCCGCTCTATGTGCTGAATATCGATGCGGCGAGTCATCGCGTGACGGTGGGCGCGGATGCGGAGCTGGCTACGAAGACGCTGCGCGCGGGACGGGTGAACTGGATCAGCATTCCTGCACTGACGAAGCCGATGCGCGTGGAGATTAAGATTCGGCACCGGCATGAGCCGGCCTGGGCTACGCTTGCGCCGGCTGCAAATGGTGAGGTTGTTGCCGAGCACGAAGTCACGGCAATTTTTGACGAGCCGCAGCGCGCGGTGACGCCGGGACAGTCGGCGGTCTTTTATGACGGCGACGAGGTTGTGGGCGGCGGCTGGATTTTATAAAGCAGGGAACAGGGTTGTAGATAAAGATAAAGGGGCTTAGGAAGCAAAGGTTGTTGCAAGGGGCGTTAAGCTACTGCAATGGCTGGAGTAAATCGGTATTTTCGTTTTGCGAAGATTTCCGAGGCCAAATTTCGTGTTCTCTTGCGCTGTTTTGCGCTGGATTTGTCGGCCACGCAAACTGCCCAGATGACCGGCCTGTCGGTGCGCAGCGTCAACCCCATCTTTCTT
>JASHPD010000257.1 GCA_030038315.1 Acidobacteriaceae bacterium | reverse complement strand
TCGATCACCAGCACCGGCACCTGCGTCTTCTGTGCTTCCAGCTTCAGGTCAAGCTGCTCCTGGATCGCAGTGAACAGCGGCGGCGGAGCGTTCGCATCATCGGCCGACGGCGGAGGTATCTTCACTCCCATCCCCGCGAACTGCGACTCGTCCGGCGTCCATTTCAGCGTGAAATCCCACCGCCCGGTGAGCCCCGTCTGGTCCACCACCGGCCGGTCCAGCACCGCCGACTGCATCAGGCCCGTGAAGTTCTGCATCGTGGCGTTCATCACGTGCAGCGTGCCGATCGGCCCGAAGAACAGCCCCGGCAGCCCGTTCGGATTGCCCGTATTTTGCTTCATCTTCGGCCCGCTCTTGCCCACCGTCAGCACATACGCCGCCATCTCCCGTTGATCCTTGTGGAACTTCAGCGCGAATCGATCCGCCAGCAGCTTCTGCACCATCTCTTTCAGTTGATCCCCATTCGGCTGCCCCGGAGTATCCGGCTTCGCGTCGATATCGAATTTGTCCGTGCTCATCCAGTCCGGCGCGCCCACAATCTGCTTGTCCTGCAGGTCGTATGCAAACTTCACCAGGCTTTCGAGCGAAAAGTTCACCACCTGCATCTCCGTCCCGCGCACGATCAGCATCGTCCGCTGCTCGTCCGGTTTCGTCGGCTTGATGGTCGCCACTTCAAAAGTCGGATGCGCATCCGCGGGCATCGGAGGAATCTTCGGCGGCGGCGCAGGCATCGCCCACTCCGTCTCCGGCGTTGCCCGCTCGAAGACCAGCGGCAGCGAGTGATCTCCCTGCGTGCTCGTCCCGCTGATCGAGTTTCCGTCCGCCGAGATCTTTCCCTCGTACGTCAAGCCGATGAACTCGATTCCGTACTTCAGCGTGCCGCTGTCGAAGCCGATCGAGCTTGTCGCAATCCCCTGCCCGCTCTGGTCGATGCTGTAGAACATTCCATGCAGCGCGCCCTTATCGTCCTTGGTGATCTTCAGCACGGTGCGCAGATCGTGCCCGCCCGGCGCGTGCAGCGTCCCTTGCCACGTCCCGGTAATGCCCGTCGCGGTCGTGCCGCTGCTGTTTGCCGCCGGCGCCTGTCCCCTCACCTGCCAGCAAGCGAAGGCTCCCAGCAATACTCCTGCAGCCAATCCCCAAAACGCCCTTCTGTTTATCCCCATCATGGACGTACCACTCCTTCTTGGGCCGCTTTCCCGGCAACCCGGCGGGCAATCGACGCGGTTCCGTGATGATGGGAAGCATACACCATCGGCGATTCTGCCTTGATCCAGCTATCACGCAGCGACATTGCCACAGAACGTTATTGCCAAACGCACTTCTTAACCGCCTCATCCTGAGCGTAGCCATTTTTTACCGGGGTCCCCGGCGAGCGATTTTTGCTCGCTGGGGTGGGAGGCGGAGGGAAGGACCTGCTTTGGCCTTTCGCAAATTACGCTAAGAACTTCAGGGACAGGACGCTCCAGCAAAACTGCAGTAGGCATATTTCGATGCCACAACCGCAAGGTGGATTTTTTTCTCAAGAAAAAATCCACCTTGCGCAAAGATACAAAAGGATACAGTTACCGTGGCTTTGCCTTAATTGCGAATCCCGTCCAGCAGCCGCTCCACTTCGTTTTTTTGCTCCGTCGTGAGCGGCAACAGCGGCAATCGCGCCCGTCCGCCGTAGTAGCCGTTGAAGTCGCAGGCGTGTTTGATGCCGCTGATGCCCAGCTCCCCGGCAATCCGCTGGCTGGGCGCGGCAATCCGCTCCTGCTTTTCCCGCGCCAGCGCCAGGTCGTGGTCCTTCCACGCAAAGTAAACCTCCTGGCAGGCCTGTGGAGCACACGCGGCAAAGGCCAGCACCGCTCCAGCAGCGCCGGCTTCAAGCGATTCGAGCAGCGTTCCCACTGACCCGCTCAGCACCTGGAAGCCAACCTCGCGCGTTCGTGTTTTGAGCGCCGGAGCCGGAGCCGCAGCCGCCACGGCAACGCCGCTGCCAAGGTTGCCGGCAGGCACAAATCCACCTTCCGCCTCAACCCGCGGGCTCAGCATTCGCCCCGTCACCGGCTCAAAAACCGTGGTCACCGGCACCGTCCGGCGCGGCGCATCTTTCGTAGCCTCAATCAGCGCCTTCGCGTGTTCCACGCTGCCCGCCGAATCTTTGATGCCGATGATGTTCGCGTGCTGCGCCAGCTCGGCCGCAAGCTCCACCGGCATTTTGTACGGCGCAAAGCGCGGAATGTTGTAAAGAATCACCGGCAGCGGCGAACGGTCCGCCACGCTGCGGAAGTAATGGAGCACCGCAGCCTCGGACATCGCCGGCGCATAGTACGTCGGCGTGCGAACCAGCACGGCATCGTAACGGGCCGCAGCGGCGGCTTCGGCCAGCTCGACCGTCGCCTTCACACTTTCGCGCGCCACGCCGGCAATCAGAACTTTCTCCGGCACAGCGGCCGCGGCGGCAGTTTTCAGAACCTCGCGGCTCTCCTCATCGTTCAGCTCCACGGCCTCGCCCGTCGAACCCAGCACCACCATGCCGGCCAGCAGCGAGCGCGAGTAGTGCGCTACATTGGCCTCCAGCTTCCGGTAGTAAACACGCTCATCGGCGTAGAAAGGAGTGGTAATCGCCGCGAAAATTCCTTCCATGTACATGGCTTCATTGTACGGCGCGCGGCTGCTTCCCTTTTCCGCATGGCCCGGCTGATAGCACATTCAGTGCATTGCCGTTTCCGCCGCATCCATGTATACATGGCATCAGCCTGTAGGGCTGGGAGCCGTAATGGTCAAGCTGTTAACGCCGGGCGTGGAAGAAGACGACGGCAGCGAAAAACTGGTAGACGAAATTTTCGCTTTTTTCCTGCACATGCTGGTCGCGCTGGCCGCGTGGGTCGCCATGATGCTGGTTGGCTACGCCATTCATCCCGCGTCCGTGCCCCAAGCGGCTATCTTTGCTCTTTCCCTCTTCGTGCCGCTCGTGGCAGGCTACATCGTCGCGCGCTACCGGCCCAATGAGATGGCTGCGCACATCTGGCTCGCCGGTATTATCTGGCTGCTCTTTCTCAGTCTCTGGATCATCGATCTGCCCACCGGCCCGAACGCCTGCGAAAACTGCTCCGCAACAGAGAAAATCGTTCGCACGCTCTTCAGCATTCCCGGCCCCAGCGGCCTGCTGGACGACAACGGCCCATTCTTCGGCACCTGGCCCGCGATGGCGATGGTTGGCTACGCGGTTGGCGCGGGCCTGGTGCTCAGGAAAAAGAAGCAGCAGCGCTAGCCAACGCGCGCCGCGTGCAGACTTTGCAGCGCGTTCACGCTGATCTGCCTGCGCTGCGTAGCGGCAATTCCCTCCACCGCGGCCTGCGCCGCGGCAATGGTCGTAATCGTGGGAATCCGCGCCAGCACCGCAGCGCGGCGAATCGCCTTCTCGTCGAAGAACGTGTCCTGCCCGTGCGGCGTGTTGAGGATGAGTTGGATGCGGTCGCCCTTGATGAGATCGACGACATTCGGCCGGCCTTCCTTCACCTTGAAGACGCGCTCCACGGCGAGCCCGGATTTTTCCAGCGCGTTGGCCGTGCCTTCCGTTGCCACCAGCTTGAACCCGAGATCGACAAACCGATGCGCCAGCTCAACAGCGGCAGGCTTGTCGTTGTCGTTGATGCTGAAGAAGACCGTTCCGCCCGAAGGTAGAAGCTGACCGGCGGAGAGCTGCGCCTTCGCAAAGGCCTCGCCAAAGCTGGCCGCCACGCCCATCACCTCGCCGGTGGACTTCATCTCCGGCCCGAGAACCGTGTCCACGCCGGCAAACTTGCTCCACGGAAAGACCGGCGACTTCACATAGTAGTGATCGCCAACTTCGAGGTCTTTTCCAGAAGCAACCTGCGCCGGCAGAAGCTCGCGCAGCCTGCGTCCCGTCATCAGCCGCGCGGCAACCTTGGCCAGCGGCACGCCCGTCGCTTTCGAGACATAAGGCACCGTGCGCGAAGCGCGCGGATTGACCTCGATCACGTAAACATGATCCTTGCCCTGCGCATCTTTCTGGATGGCAAACTGGAGATTCACCAGCCCGACAACCTTGAGCGCCAGCGCGAGCTTCCGCGCGTAGCTGCGAATCGTGTTCAACGTCTCTTCCGCGATGCCCACAGCAGGCAACACGCAAGAAGAATCGCCGGAGTGAATGCCGGCCTCTTCAATGTGCTGCATGATGCCCGCAATCACGACATCTTCCGAATCGCAGAGCGCATCCACGTCCACTTCAATCGCGCTTTCCAGGAAGTGGTCGATCAAAACCGGCCGCTCCTGCGAGTACTCCACCGCCTCGCGCATGTACTTCGAGACCGCAGCGGCATCGTAAGCAATCACCATCGCGCGCCCGCCAAGAACATAGCTGGGCCGCACCAGCACGGGATAGCCGATCTTCTCGCCAATCGCCAATGCCTGGTCCACGCTGGTGGCCGTGCCGCCTGCAGGTTGCGGAATGCCAAGCTCTTCGAGCAGCCTGCCGAAGCGCTTGCGGTCTTCGGCAAGATCGATGGACTCAGGCGAAGTGCCAATGATCGGCACACCTGCGGCACGCAGCCGCTGCGCAAGATTGAGCGGCGTCTGCCCGCCGTACTGCACAATCACGCCGATCTTCGCGCCTGATTGCGCCTCGTGGTTATAGATAGCCAGCACGTCTTCGAGCACCAGCGGTTCAAAGTAGAGCCGGTCGCTCGTGTCGTAGTCCGTCGAGACAGTCTCCGGGTTGCAATTCACCATGATCGTCTCGTAGCCGTCTTCCTTCAGCGCGAAGGAAGCGTGACAACAGCAGTAATCGAATTCAATTCCCTGCCCGATGCGGTTCGGTCCCGAACCGAGAATGATGATCTTCGCCTTGTCCGTCGGCGCAGCCTCATCTTCCTCGTCATAAGTCGAGTAGAGATACGGCGTCATCGACTCGAACTCCGCGGCGCAGGTGTCCACCAGCTTAAAGACCGGGCGAACGCCCTTGCCTTCGCGCAGCTCCCTCACCTGCTTCACGCCGTCGTGACCATTCAGCTTCCACTCCGTAGCGATGCGCTCATCACTCAACCCCATACGCTTCAACTTGCGCAAGGATTCTTCACTGATAACGTCCGGCGAAGTCTCCGAAATCTTCATCTGTTCAAGCGTGATCTCTCGAATCTGATGCAGGAACCACGGGTCCATGCCGGTAAGCCGCGCAACTTCACGCACGCTCATGCCACGCTCAAAGGCAAAGCGGATATAACCCAGCCGCTCCGGCCGCGGCGTTACAAGCATCTGCGTCAGCCGGCGCGGCTCCAGCACTTCCGTGCCGGTCTTCTTGCCGGTCTCAAGTGCGCGCCACGCCTTCATCAGCGATTCCTTGAAGGTGCGGCCAATCGCCATCACCTCGCCGACAGACTTCATCTGCGGCCCAAGCACGTCATCCGCGCCGGGAAACTTCTCAAACTGCCACTTGGGAATCTTGGTAACAACGTAATCAATCGTCGGCTCAAAGCACGCGGGCGTCTTGCGCGTAATGTCGTTGGGAATCTCGTCGAGCGTGTAGCCAACGGCGAGCTTGGCCGCAATCTTCGCAATCGGAAATCCAGTAGCCTTCGACGCCAGCGCCGAAGAGCGCGAAACGCGCGGGTTCATCTCGATCACCGTCATGCGCCCATTTGCCGGATTCACCGCGAACTGCACATTCGATCCGCCTGTCTCGACGCCAATCTCACGCATCACGGCAATCGCCGCATCGCGCATCTTCTGGTACTCGCGATCGGTGAGCGTCTGCGCAGGAGCAACCGTGATCGAGTCGCCCGTATGCACGCCCATCGGATCGAAGTTCTCGATCGAGCAGATGATGATAACGTTGTCCGCCAGATCGCGCATGACCTCAAGCTCGTATTCCTTCCAGCCGAGCACGCTTTCTTCAATCAAACATTCGTGAACAGGCGAAAGATCAAGCCCGCGCGCAAGAATCTCCATCAGCTCTTCGCGGTTGTAGGCAATGCCGCCGCCGGAACCGCCCAGCGTGAAGCTCGGCCGGATGAGAACCGGGAAACCAATCTTTCCCGCAAAATCCAGCCCATCGCGAAGATTGTTGACGAGCGCAGATTTAGAAACCTCAAGGCCGATGCGGATCATTGCATCCTTAAAGAGCAGGCGATCCTCGGCCTTCTTGATCGCATCGAGCTTGGCGCCAATCAACTCCACGCCATACTTGTCGAGGACTCCCGCGTCGGCGAGATCGACAGCGAGATTCAGCGCCGTCTGGCCACCGACGGTGGGCAGCAGCGCAAACTTCCCCGGACCTTTCCCGTCTTTGGGCCCAAGCATCTCAGCCTCTTTGCGAATAATCTCTTCGACGTAAGCAGGCGTCAGCGGCTCGATGTAGGTGCGGTCGGCAAGCTCCGGATCGGTCATGATAGTAGCTGGGTTCGAGTTCACCAGCACTACCTCATAACCTTCCTGCTTGAGCGCCTTGCAGGCCTGCGTACCGGAGTAGTCAAACTCCGCCGACTGCCCGATCACAATCGGCCCCGAGCCGATCACGAGAATCTTCTGAATGTCATTTCTGCGTGGCATTTTTTTACTCGTCTTTTCGGTGCTGCCTTGTTTTCAAGATTGTTTAGTGTTTATCTGACCTGAGCCTGATGCCGCTTTTTCTCAATGCGCTTCATCCGCCCTTCACGCATAAGTAATCAGAGTATGCTCCATGTCAGATAATCCTTTGAGCCACCTAGATAATCGCTTTGCAAGCTAAGTGCGTGAGCAGCATCAGAATTAGTGATTCCCTGCTCATTTGCAATGGCCAATTCCAGCACAGCTTCTTTTATCAGTCGCAGGCCGATTTGAGCACGCTCCACTGCGGCAGAAGGCACGACAAGATTTCGCGCTCTTCCCTTGGTGCTTGTCAGTTTTGGAATTACGACATTTGGTTAGCGGACCACCTGTAGAAATCGTCCCGAAGGCGACAATTAGTTCTGCTTCAACTCTTAGGGCCTCAACTTCTGTCAACCCATCAACGAGTTTGGTCACCAACACTTTTGAACCCGAATCGTGAATCTCACGAATTCGGGTTCCTTTTGCAGAATCGTCAACTTGAAGTTCGTGTTCCCACGCTCGGATTCCAGTGCCTTTGCCAATGTAGAACGGCCCGGCTGGATCAGATCGGCCATCCTTCAGGGCATACACATAGTACGACCGAGCTTCTGTCATCCCTTCCACTCCTCCATCAGATTGCGGAAGTCGCGGAAAAGGTAGTGCGAATCATGCGGCCCCGGTGCAGCTTCGGGATGATATTGAACACTGAACAACGGCAGCGACTTGTGGCGCAGGCCTTCGAGCGTGTTGTCGTTCAGGTCCACGTGCGTCAGCTCCACTTCATTCGCGTTGATCGAATCAGGATCGACGGCAAAGTTGTGGTTGTGCGCCGTGATCTCGACCTTGCCGGTAACGTTGTTCCGCACCGGATGGTTGCCGCCGTGATGGCCGAACTTGAGCTTGTAGGTCTTGCCGCCGAGCGCCAGGCCGCAAAGCTGGTGCCCAAGGCAGATGCCGAAGACCGGCACACGTCCCATCATCTTACGGATCGACTGCACGGCGTATTCGACCGGCTCGGGGTCGCCCGGACCGTTCGAGAGAAAAACGCCATCCGGCTTGAGCGCCAGAACGTCATTCGCGGCCGCTTCTGCCGGAACCACTGTCACCTTGCAGCCTTCGCGCGTCAGCATCCGCAGAATGTTCTGCTTGATGCCGAAGTCATAGGCCACAACGTGGAGCGCCGGTCTATCGATGGCGGACGAGAGCAGCGGATCATCGCTCTGGTTGCGCACATCTTCCGCATCGAAAGTGTAGATCGACCTGGTAGAAACCACGCGAGCCAGATCCGTCCCAACCATCTTCGGAATCGCCCGGGCCTTCGCCACCAGCGCGTCTACGTCGGTCGTCTGCGTCGAAATCACTCCACGCATTGCGCCGTTGTCGCGCAGGTGCCGCACCAGCGCGCGCGTATCGATCTCCGCCAGCACCGGAACCGCATAGCGCTCCATGTACTCGTCTGTGACCTGCTCGGAGCGCCAATTCGAGCTCACGCGCGAGAACTCGCGCACGATCAACCCCTCGATAAAGGGCTTGGCCGCCTCATTGTCCGCCTGGTTGGTCCCGTAATTGCCGATCTGGGGATTGGTAAGAACGACGATCTGCCCGGCATAGGAGGGATCGGTGGCGATTTCCTGATAGCCGGTGAGAGAAGTGTTAAAAACTACCTCGCCCCGGCACTCACCAGGTGCGCCATAGCCTTGGCCACGGAAGATGCGCCCGTCTTCGAGCGCAAGTATCGCTTGCATCGCCTCTCCGAGGAGTGGATTCAATCGATTTTAGCAGGTTTCGATTTCTCTTGCTTGGATACGGCAGAGAAAGAAAAGGTTGTGCCGGAATTCTTCAGTTCACCACGCCCGCATCGCGCGTTGGCCAGTAGACAAAAACGGCCTTGCCGTAGATCAGGTCGCGCTCCACGGGGCCGAACTCGCGGCTGTCCGACGAAATCGAGCGATGGTCGCCCATCATGAAGTAGCAATCCGGCGGAATGGTGATCCCGGCCATGGATTTCGTGTCGCGGTACTCGTCGGGAACATAAGGCTCCGGGAGCGGCCGGCCGTTGAGGATGACCTGCCCTTGATCGATGCTCAAGCGGTCTCCGGGCACCGCGATCACGCGCTTGATGTAGCTCTTTTCCGGGTCGCGCGGATAGTGGAAGACCACCACATCGCCGCGTTGAATGGCCGTGAAGTGATAGACGAACTTGTTGATGAAGAGCCGGTCGTGGTTCTCCAGGCGCGGCAACATGCTTGTGCCTTCCACGCGAACCGGCTGGTAGAGAAAAAGAATAATCAGGACGGAGACGCCAACGGAGACAAGCACGTCACGCAGCCACAGGCCGAGGCTGTTTCCTGAAGAATGTTTTTCTGCCCGAGTCTCTTCGGCTGGTATTTGCTGGCTGTCCTGCGGGAAGGTCATCTCTTTCTTACTTTAGCTCATTCGCAGCCCAGGCTGCCAAAGGGGCAGAGGATCTTCGGCGCGGGCACAGGCTTGGCCATGGGCTGGGATTGATTGGGCGCGGGTGTCAGCGCCGTGGCCGGCCCCGGCGCGCCGGGAAGATTCGACTCCTGAAGGACAAGCGGACGCTGGAGAACCATTTCCACCTGCGTGCCGGCGGGGATATTCACGTCCGCGCCGCGCGTGAAAAGCGAAACGATCCCCGCCGTGGCCACGCCCGCCGCAATTCCTGCAACGCCGCCGGCAATCGCATGGCCGTCGGCCGCGCCGCTGATCGCCCCGACGGCTCCGCCGGTAGGAATGGCGACCTCCGCCACTTTGCCCATGTTCCGCGTCTTGTCGCTGTCCTGCTCGATGGTGCCCTCACCGTCTTTCTTCACCGACTGCTTGCTCGCGCCCGGAACGGAGTTGACGATGCCGGGAATCTCCACGACCGAGCCGTTGGGGAAGACGATGGTGGTGAAGTGCATATCAAGCTGCGCCTTGCCGTGGACGCGGCCCGCGCGCTGCACGCGATCGACGACGCCCTGCACATAAACGCCGACGGGGATCAGAACGCGGTTGCCGACGACGACCGGGAAAGTGGAAGCGAGATAAACGCCATCGCCGGGCTGCGCGCTTTTGGTGTTGATGGAGTTGCGAAGCTGAAGCAGGACCTTCGTGCCCGCGGGAACGGTGTAGGTTTTAGGCTGGGCCAGCGTGGAATCCGGCGGGCACGGCATCTTTTCATCCATCGGCTGGTAGGCCTGTCCCCGCGGGCGGCACGGTGAGAGCGGATTCGGCGCCACGGGAGCATTCGGCGGAGCCGCCACGGCAGGCTGCGAGGATTGCGTTACAGCCTGCGGCTGCGCAGGCGCGGATTGCGCCGCCGCGTTCTGCGTGGCATTTTGCGCAAAGGCTGCGCTGCACATCGCCGCCAGCAGCGCCGCGCCCGTTCCAGTTGCCAACCTGCGCATCGCTTCCCTCCCTTGTTGCCATAGACGAATTCGTTTGAGCTTAGGATAGTCCCGTTTTGCCTGCGCCGTGCGGCAGAAAATAT
>JASHPD010000256.1 GCA_030038315.1 Acidobacteriaceae bacterium | reverse complement strand
TGGAGGGCTGCGGAACCTTCTAGCGTGAGCGGGACGGGAGGGAAGTCGGACAACGGAGCACCTCGGTTGAGTCGATGGGTAACTGTTCATCGTAGCAAAGGGCGGATGCGGGTGGTTGTGAGATGCGGCACGGGGCTTTGGGTTGCGCTCAAGATGACGATCTTTGGGATGGGTGAGTGCTTGCGATCCCATCTTTTGCAAAAGGCGCGAAGGATGGGGCACCCGGCTCCTGACGACAACAACCTCTTGACCGTCTGGTCTCAGTTTGAATTGAAAACCTCAGGGGCTAAAGCCCGGAGGCCTTTGCGGCTTTGATTGCCGGGGATAAATCCCCGGCCTACCAGTCATGCCCTGACACGAAGCAAATGCAAACTGAGACGCTACCTTCATGTTGCATGGAGCGGTACAAAACGCTCGCCGGACGCGCAGTGCGCTTTATACTGAAGACTACGCATGAGCGATAAGATCGTTGCCTTCCTGGTGCACTTCATTACCAGTGTGATTGATGCCGGCGGGTATGCCGGAATTGCGGCGCTGATGGGGATTGAATCGGCGTGCATTCCGCTGCCTTCGGAACTCATCATGCCGTTTGCGGGGTATCTGGTTTATCTGAAGCATCTGAATTTGTTCTGGACGGCGACGGCGGGCGCTATCGGCTGCAACCTCGGCTCGGTGGTGGCTTACTGGATTGGCGCGAAGGGCGGACGGCCGCTGGTGGAGCGGTATGGACGCTGGGTTCTGATGAGCCACCGCGATCTGGATCGCATGACGTACTTCTTTCACAAATATGGGTCGATTACGGTGCTGCTGGGGCGTCTGCTGCCGGTGGTGCGGACCTTTATTGCGTTTCCGGCGGGGATTGCGAAGATGCCGCAGGGGCGCTTTCATCTGTACACGTTTGTGGGGTCGTGGCCGTGGTGCCTGGCGCTGGCCTATGCCGGCATGAAGCTGGGCGAGGGATGGAACGATCCGCATTCGCACTTTAAGGAGATGTATCACCGGTTTGACCACGCGATTCTTGCGCTGATTCTGGTTGCCGGTGTGTGGTACGTGTGGACGCACATACAACGCGCCCGCAAGGGAAATGAGGCTGACGCGTTAAACTAGCGTGTTTGGCCATTTACAGAGGGCGAGCCGAAGAAGCGCGCCGCAAACAAAGGAAGGACTGGAGCAACGATGTCGAGCAAGATTGCGCCCGCGAAGGGCAAGCTGGGAGTGATGGTGGTGGGCCTGGGCGCCGTTTCCACCACGATGATTGCGGGCGTGGAGGCGGTGCGCCGCGGGCTGGCGAAGCCGATCGGCTCGCTGACGCAGATGGGTACGATCCGGCTGGGCAAGCGCACGGACGGCAGCTCGCCGCTGATTAAGGACTTTGTGCCGCTGGCGGACCTGAAGGACATTGTCTTTACCGGATGGGACATTTTCGAGGACAACGTCTATGAGGCTGCCGCGCACGCTGCCGTGCTGGACAAGGATTTGCTGAAGGAGCTGAAGCCTTACCTCGAAACGATCAAGCCGCTGCCGGCAGTCTTTGACCAGTACTACGTGAAGCGCCTGAACGGCACGCACGTGAAGAAGGGCAAGAACAAGCGCGACCTGGCGAACCAGGTGATCGAGGACATTCGCGCCTTCAAGAAGACGGTGGATCGCGTGGTGATAATCTGGGCCGGCTCGACGGAGATCTTCCTGGAGCCGACGGCGGTGCACCAGTCGCTGGAGGCGTTTGAAAAGGGGCTCGACAACAGCGACATCGGCATTGCGCCTTCGCAGATTTACGCCTACGCGGCGCTGAGCGAGGGAGTGCCGTTTGCCAACGGCGCGCCGAACCTGACCGTCGATGCGCCGGCGCTGATCGAGCTTTCAAAGAAGAACTCCGCGCCGATCTGCGGCAAGGACTTCAAGACGGGACAGACCTTTATGAAGACGGTGCTGGCGCCGGCCTTCAAGGCTCGGATGCTGGGCGTCAAGGGCTGGTTCTCGACGAACATCCTGGGCAACCGCGACGGCGAGGTGCTGGACGAGCCGCAGAGCTTTAAGACGAAGGAAGAATCGAAGCTGGGCTCGCTTGAGTACATCTTCCAGCCGGAGCTTTACCCGGATCTCTACAAGAACATCTACCACAAGATCCGCATCAACTACTATCCGCCGCGCGGGGACGACAAGGAAGCGTGGGACAACATCGATATCTTCGGCTGGCTAGGCTACCCGATGCAGATCAAGGTGGACTTCCTTTGCCGCGACTCGATTCTGGCCGCGCCGATTGCGCTCGACCTGGTGCTGTTCCTCGACCTGGCGAAGCGCACGCCGGACCTGGCTTCGATCGGCATCCAGGAGTGGCTGAGCTTCTACCTGAAGTCGCCGCAGACGGCCGAGGGGCTCTATCCGGAGCACGATCTGTTTATTCAGTCGATGAAGCTGAAGAACACGCTGCGGCACATCATGGGGCAGGATTTGATTACGCACCTCGGGCTCGAATACTACGACTAGGACTTGCCGTCCAGGCTACGGCGCTTCGCGTGCTCAAAAAGCAAAGGCCTCATCCGGGTGGATGGGGCTTTTGTTTGGGGATTCGCTATTGCGCAGTAAATGCAACAAACGGCAATTTAAGGCGAAAGCATACCTCAGGGGCTAAAGCCCCGCGATTTATGGGCTTTTTACGGCACGGCTGAAGCCGTGCCCT
>JASHPD010000255.1 GCA_030038315.1 Acidobacteriaceae bacterium | reverse complement strand
ATCAAAACGCGATCCCGGTCGAAAAAGCCCAATGAATCTGAAAATTTGTTACTATTTGTTACTATTTTTGCCTTAAAATGGCCTGTCAGCGACTGGAAGCGGCTGGCAACGGCTGGAATGGAAATTTCCGGTAACACTAAGCTATTCAATGGTTTATAGGCTTAAGTGATTGATCTTGAAGGGGATCGAAAAGGGCCTGGAGTAGAGTCCCTTCTTCGGCACCAAATGATTGAGAAGCCGCCCGGCTTCCAAGTAATTGAAAATACACGACAATCAACCTTACTTTGCTCTGCTTTGAGAGCCAATTTTAGGCCAATGTGAATGATTTGTGAGTAATAGCCCACGGCGCGTCCTCACCCATCAGCACAGATCTCACGCGCTTGCCGTTATCCGGTGGCAAGGAAGGCGCGACTGCGCCGATATTCATCTTATTCAAGAAAGAAATGGGGCTGTAAGCGAGGACGTGGTGCGGAGGCACGGTCTAGCGCACGAGTGGCGGTCAGGATCGTGCTTGATTGGCGGTTCCTGATTGCTTTGGCAATTCTGCTTCGGTTGCTGCTGAACAAGTAACAACTGCTACCCCCGGAAGGTCTGCACCCTTCTGGGGACTGTTCACATACATTTTCCGCCTATTTTTCAAATGAAGTCAACATTTTCCGTTGGCCGGTCGTGTGCGGTCCACTATGCGCTAGTTGCCGGGCGAAAGCCGGCCATTGAGAGCGTGCATGCCATTGGCAACCTTCTTGTCGATGACCCAGCGGAGTGCGGGCATGATTAGCGAGTGCCAGGCCGTTGCCAAGGACCGCCCGGCTCCCACTGGAGCTCTGGCAAAACAGTAGGATCCAGCGCTGGCAGCACCGGCAGGGCAAATGCGCTGATTGCAGCAATCACTTCTCGAAGGGTGATGGGCTCAATATATAGCTTGTTCTTTGAGGCAAACGCATTCCACTGCTTCTGCTTGGTTTCATCCTCATAGAACTCAGGCGTGAGTGCGGTTGGCAACCCATGCGTACCGGCTGCGCGGAGGCATTCCGCGCGTTGCCACTCGCAGCAGGATCGTTACCAGGCACAGGACGGGTAGAACCAGGACCAAAGGGAAAAGGCACGCTTTCGCCCACCATGAAATAGGAGCGGGTAGTTGCGTGGCAGGTTTCCCAGGCTCGGGAGCCGCGCAAGCTGTCCGTTCAACCTCGTCCACACTGATGACTATCTTTTCCATGCGGTACCTGGGCAGTAATCTGGGTTACGCAATTCTCACCGAAAGTCCTTTCCGCCCGCAACCTAAACAGGCCAGTGGCTGTCCGAGAAAAGTGGGTGCAGGGAGCCTATATAAGACTGGAATGCCAATCATCACCGGTTTGGTAGCCGTATGCGGCATACTTTTGAAGTGCATAGAATCCTTCGGCCGGCGGCTCTCGCTGCGGCACTCGCGATCTTCAGCTTGTCATGCAGCGCGAGCGATGCCTCCGCATGGCAGCAGGCTGTACAGGCGGCGACGCGGATTGCTCCCGAGGCGAGGATTGTTGTTCTTGATGTGAGTACAGGCCGGCTCCTGGCGGAGCACAGGCTCAGCGAGGCTTCGCATACGCTGGCTGCTCCTGGATCTACGCTCAAGCCTCTGGTTCTTTACAGCCTGGTCGCGGCAGGTCGCTGGAATCCACAACAGCGAATTGCCTGCAATCGGCACCTGTTGGTGGCCGGTCACAGGCTCGCCTGCTCGCATCCGCCCGCACCCCCGTTTGAT
The DNA here is from genome assembly GCA_030038315.1 of Acidobacteriaceae bacterium. Taxonomy (GTDB): domain Bacteria; phylum Acidobacteriota; class Terriglobia; order Terriglobales; family Acidobacteriaceae; genus Telmatobacter. Next base: position 2,697 of record JASHPD010000255.1, on the reverse strand, counting down.
GCGCGGGAGGCTCTGACCTGGTCCTGCAACAGCTACTTTGCCGCGGTGGCACGCACCCTTGCGCCCGGGGAGTTGGCCGGTATTCTTCGCCCCACGGGATTGCTGGACGCGACGGGGCTGGCCGCGAACGAAGCCGTCGCCGAGTTCCACGAGCCGCGTACTGTTGACGACGAGCAACTCACGCTTCTGGGAGTCGAGGGCATTCGCGTTTCTCCGCTCGAATTGGCGGAAGCGTATCGTTGGCTGGCGCTGCGGATGGCAACCCATGCCGACTCGCCGGCTGCGCAGGTAGTCCGCAATGGCCTCATGGACTCAGCGAGTTTTGGAATGGCCGGCGAAGCCAGCCTCGGTGGATTAACTGTGGCGGGAAAAACGGGAACGGCGGAGGGCGTTGCATCCGCGCGCACGCATGGCTGGTTCGCCGGCCTGGCTCCGGCGACCCATCCGCAGGTGGTGATCGTGGTGTTTGAGCCTGTAGGGCGAGGTGCGGATGCCGCGCACCTGGCCGGCGAAATCCTTGCCCACGCTCCCGGCGAGGATCGGCGATGAGTCTTCGACAGTTGCGACCGCTATTTGCTCTTCTATGCCTGCTTGCAATTGAGTTGTGTTTTGCAACCGCAAACGCGGCGCAACCGGACTTGCGGAGTACGCTGCGCGTTGGAGTGTGGACGCTATGGCATGACCGCGATGTGAAGCTGAGCCCCACCGGGCCAGGACACTCCATTCGCTTTCAGACCTGCGCCGGATGCGCCTCCATTGCCGTTACGCAGCCTGCATCGATTCGCGCTGCGGGCGACGCTTTAGTTTTGACGGAGCCCCGTAAATCATTTCGTGCGGACCAAGCCACAATTTCGGCGCCTGTAACACTCGGCGCGCACGGCGAGACATTGACACTGACGTGGCCCGTCGTCGTAACGGCGCGCTCGGGCGTTCTGGTGATGGCGGTAACCATGCCGATCGAAAGCTACGTGGAGCGCGTGGTGGCCAGCGAGAGCGATGAAGCTGATAGCGCCGCTTCGCTTGCCGCGCTCGCGATTGTGGTGCGTACGTTTGCGTTGCACCAGATGCACGGTCACACCGAATACGATCTTTGCGACTCAACGCATTGCCAGCTTTTGCGCTGGAAGGCCAGCCCCGTACGGCTCACGATGGCGCGCGCCGCCACGCTTGCCACTGCCGGCGAGACGCTATGGTTCCACGGACGGCCAGCGCTGGCGTACTTCGGAAAAGACTGCGGCGGCTACAGTGCCTCGCCGGCAGAGATATGGCCCGGAGCACATTCGCTCCCCTATTTGCCGGCGCGCCCGGATTCATACTGCACTCGTGACGGAGGCCATGAGTGGGCCTCCGAAATCACCTTCTCCGACCTGACCGCCGCTCTGGCCACCCACGGTCTCGCACGACCGGGTTGGCGCAACCTCACTATTGCCCAGCGCGGACCCTCGGGGCGCGCCATCATACTGCGCGCGGATTCGACCGCGATTCCCGCAGAGCAGTTTCGTCTTGCGGTGGGTGAATCGCTTGGATGGAACCGTCTTCCCAGCACCTGGTTTGAAGTGGTCCGGCAAGGCGACCGGTTCCTTTTTCATGGCCGAGGATGGGGCAATGGAGTTGGTCTTTGCCAGCGCGGCGCGGCTGCGATGGCCGCTGAGGGCCGTTCCACTGAGGAGATTCTCAATCGGTATTTCCCTGGTGCGGCGGCCGCTGACGAAGCCACGGGCCGCACCTGGCAGAGATTCAGCGGGCAGGGCTTTCAACTGGAGTCGCTCGAACCGTCCGACGCTGCTTATCTGCCGGAGTTGTCCCGCGCGCGCGCCGAGGCGTCGGAACGCTCCGGCCTCAATGCGTCTGCCCCATTCACCGTCCGCGTATTCGCGTCGACGCCGGCGTTTCGCGGCGCCACGCTTGCGCCCGGCTGGGTTGCGGCCTTTACACAGGGCAACTGGATTGCTACACAGCCCCTGCGCACCCTGGCCGCGCGCCATCTGCTCGACATAACTCTGCGCCACGAGTTTTTGCACGCATTGGTAGAAAGCCAGGCCGGCACGAACACTCCGCTGTGGCTGCGCGAAGGTCTTGTCGAGGTCTGGGCTGATGACTCCGGCCGAGAGGTTCGGCCACCCACGCTAAGCTGCAATGCAGTCGATGCGGCTCTGGCGGATTCCAGCAGCGAAGAGGAATCTGCGCGCGCGCACCACGCAGCCGCCTGGTATGCCGCGCGGTTGCTCCAGCGCTACGGCCGTCAAAAGACGCTCGAATGGCTGCGCTCAGGCATCCCCGCCAGTGTCGGCAGCAGCCTGGGGCAGCGGTAATTCGGAGGTGGTCAGCACGGGACGTTCAGCGCGATCCAGCAGCACCGCAGCCCACGCCAGCAGAAGGACCCAGCAGCCCACGCCAAGCACATATGCTGCGGCCAGCTTGAACGTGACTGCCCAAACCTGATGCGAGACGGTTCCATTGGGCAGGCCGGTAAAGAAGTGACTCGGGAACAGGACGCCGGTCAACGCCGTCACCACAACGCCCAGCCACCAGCGCCAGTTCCACAAAAGTAGAATCAACCTTCTCCACGGCATCCGCCAGCCCCATTGCGCGGAGGCCACGGCGCACACGATCAGCTTGCCGGGCACCACGACCCAGCGCAGAGCCCACTCGGCGTACGTCATCCACTGGACCAGATGCGCATAGGTAAACACCCGC
>JASHPD010000254.1 GCA_030038315.1 Acidobacteriaceae bacterium | reverse complement strand
GAGCTGCTTGAAGTCGAGCAGCAGCCCGGTCGCGTCCAGCTCCGTGCCGGAGAGCGTAACGCGCACCTTGTAGTTGTGGCCGTGCGGGTTTTCGCAGCGGCCGCGATAGTTGCGAAGGTAGTGGCCCGAGGAGAAACCGGCCTCTACGGTGACTTCGTACATAAGCTGACCTGAACTCTTGGGGGAATGCGTCCCTGTCTTTAATTTTAGTGCTTTTCGCCGCGCCGACGCCTGCGCGCAGCCATCCGCGCCTGCTCGCTGCGCCGGTCCACCTGCTCAAACAAATGGCTCATGGTTCCCGCCAGCGCCGAGGCCAGCGCGGCCAGCAGAAAAAGAAATGTACCCATGCGCCAGAGCGAGCCATTGGCGGGCAACCCCGGCTGAAAGCTCGACGGGACAAAGGACATTCCCGCCGCGACCAGCGCAAAGAAGCCAAACACAACGGCGAGAATGTAGAAGTTGCGGGACATGGCGCTGCTAGCCATTTTACGCGTCGCGCGTCAGCTCGCTCGAATCGATAATCTCAACACCGGCAGACGCAAACTCCGCCTCCATGCGTGCAGCCGAGCCGTTGAGATCAATCCCCCGGCACGCATCGCGGACAATCACGACAGGCAGTCCCAGCCGCCGCGCATCGAGCGCGGAAAAGCCGACGCAATAGTCATAAGCGAGACCGGCAAGAAAGACGCGGCTGAGTTCGCGTTCGCGTAGATAAGTGGCGAGTCCGGTAGCTGTCGCGCGATCGTTCTCAAAAAACGCCGAGTAAGAATCAATCTCCGGCCGAAAGCCCTTGCGAAGAACCAGCTCCGCCTGTGGCAGCTTCAAATCCGCGTGAAACTCCGCTCCGCGCGAGCCCTGTACGCAATGATCCGGCCAAAGCGTCTGCACCCCATAACTCATCTCCACCTGTTCAAACGGTTTCCTGCCCGGATGCGCACTGGCAAACGAAGAATGTCCCGCTGTGTGCCAATCCTGCGTAAGAAGCACATGCTCAAACAGCGGCGCGATGCGTTGAATCACCGGAATGACCGCATCGCCGTCCGCGACTGCAAGCGCTCCACCGAGGCAGAAGTCGTTCTGTACGTCGATGACAATCAGCGCGTCGCTCGCAAGGATTCGCATACCCAATATCCGTCACTATTGTGACAGTTCAGGCGGCCTTTCGTACCCGGCTTCGCGGTCATGCCGAACGGCGAGAATCACGACTTCCTTTTTGTCGTAACGGTACAGCGCCACGTATGCGCCGCCGCCGAACTCGATGATCCATTCGCGGAACTCAGGCGGCAAATCTTCCACAAGCCGTCCCATGCGTGGATGCTTGCCCAGCGCTTTCACTCCCTGCCGAATCAATTTAACGGCACGCCGCGCGGCCTCCGGGCTTTTGTTGTGGAGAAAAGCATGAAACCGGACAATATCTTTAAGCGCAGGTTGCGACCACTTCAGACGTGGCATTCCGGAGCCTCAGCGTCCTCTCCGGCTTCAAGCCGCGCCAGCCATGCGTCGGCTTCTTCGGCGGTGGTATGCAGTCCGGTCGCCTGATAGTGGCTCCATGCAGCCAGAGCATCCTGCTTCAGCTTCTCTCGTTTTTCCTCGCGTGCCACGTACTGCTCCACAGCCTCGCGCATCACCCAATGCGCCGAGCGGCGCCGTGTTTCAGCCAGCCGCTGCACGCGGCGCTTGAGCGCGCTGTCGAGTTTTAGGCTGGTTGTAGAGGTTTGCGCCATTGTAGGTGCTCCAAGGTGTTACCTAGTCACACTTTAGCACAAATGGTAGAAGTAGAGCCCGGCTCAAGCGGCTTTCTTGACGCGCAAAGTAATGCGAAGCCCGGCAGCGGTAGCCATCTTCACCAGCATGTCGAGGCCGAAGGCATTGATCTTGCCACGCATGAGGTTCGAGATGCGCGGCTGCGTAACGCCAAGGCGCTTGGCCGCTTCGGCCTGCGTCCAGCCTTCGCGCTTGATGTGGTCTTCGATTTCAGACATCAGCAGAGAACGCAGCTTCAGGTCTTCGCGGACAGCCGGATCGTCCTCAATGGCATCCCATACACTCTCAAATCGTTCGCGTTTCATCGGCCTAACTCCCTGACCAGCTCTTTGTAGCGCCGCTGGGCGAGCGCGAGATCATTCGGAGCGGTTTTCTGAGTCTTCTTCTGAAAGCAATGCAGCACATAGATTGCATCCTTGAATTTGGCGACATAGAGAACGCGATACGCGCCGCTCTCCTCGCGTATCCTGATTTCTCTTACGCCCGTGCCGACTGTCTCCATCGGCTTCCAGTCATTCGGTTCTCGCCCCAGTTGCACCAGAAAGAGTTGCCTTCCGGCTTCCTGGCGGGCATTTGTCGGGAAGCGGCGCAGATCGGCACGTGAACTGCCAAGGAATTCAATGTCACGCACGGTCTGGCCCATGGAGAGACTATATAAAATTTTGCATATTCACGCAAGGAAAATAGGATGGGTCAATGCCAAATAATACCGAGTCGATGGGATTTAACTTGTCTCCCTTTATCGTCAGGCACCTGATACCAATGCTTGACTGTTTGGTGCATCAGGTTTGCCCCATTGAACTCCTTGAATTCCTGCGGCAGCAGGTTGAGGAAAAATCGATATTCACTAAATGTAAACATTCCAGCGAGCAGATTATTTCCAATGGTCTTTGGAGAGTAGTGAAGTTCGAATTTATCGTTGACCGTAACTTGTTCTCCTACATGACTGGCTGTATATAAGCCTGCCTTATGCCTAAATGCAGCCCTTCCAAAAGCGATACGAACGAGCTCCTCGCTTGGCTCTCCTGCTGGATGTTGACCTTCACCGATGATCCATTCGCGTTCGAAACCAAAATTGATGAGCGTCTTCAAAAACCATCGTTCAAGAAGATTACCGTCAATAAGAAATTGTTTGATCGAATACCTTCTCAAGTGCAGCTTCCGTCGTACTTCGTATAATGCCATTGATTCCACGAGAGTATCGAAGGTGCGTTTCGCCGATGAATCGAGTTCACTTAGATCACAATTGTGTTTAAAACAGAGGATATTCGCAGTAAGTGATGCAAGTCCTATAGGCTTCGGCTTGCCCTTACACCAGTGGAACCCCTGCACAATAACTGACCCATCTGGAAAAAGTGACTGGGATACTAGATGTTCACCGCTTATGCCGCCCGCACAATCTCCTAATGATGCAGCCCAGCATTTTTTCTTGGCATTTGGGTCATTCATAGTAATGATCCCCTTGAACAATCTTAACTAGCTTTGCTTGCGGAAAAAAGGGACATAAAAAGCGGGCCTAATGGCCCGCCTTTTTATTGGTGATTGGTTTTGTTTTACGCCTTCGCCGGAACCAAATTCCCCAGCTTCTCCTGCACCATCTCATGCGCATGGGCGAAGAACTCGTCCCTGCTGATCTTCCCCGCATCCACATCCGCCAAGATTTCCTTCTGCGCAATGTACTCGCGGTTGACGATGCCAGCTTTGGACTGCAACATGCGCCATGCCTTGCGGCGCTCTACGCAGAACATGACTAGCTGACGCGAGAGCGAGTAATAGGTCTTCTTGCCACTCTCCTGATCGGCGACTTCGATATACACGCCAAAGTCAGGAATAAAGGCGCGGTGCCCCGGCGTCAGATACCGGCGATAAACCACATCCTGCTGCGTAATGCGCACCAGCATGTTATCCAGCGAGATCAGCTTTTCAGCCTGCTCCGGCTTGATCTTCTTCAGGTGGTTGCGGAAGCGCGCCTCGGTCGTGCACCAGTGCGCAACGGTGTAGCGGCGCGTCTCGCCTGTCTTCTTGTCCTTGGTCTCGTACCAGTCGAGATCCTTCGACGGGTTGCCGGTAACATCGAGCGCTTCCTGGTAGCTCTCGCCCTTGCGTGGATCGAAGACGAACTCCGGCACGCCGCGCGAGTCGCGCACGCGCTGCGCCTGGAAGAGCGCCATGTCGTCGGCCACACCGTGCTCCGGCTGGCAGGTGGTAAACGCCTGTAGGAACATGGTGCCGCGATACTCGAGGCCATCGAGAATCGCGCGGTAGAGCTTCGGCGCATTAGCCATCGACACCTGCGCGACGAACGGCGAGCCGTGGCCGGCGAGGAAGGTTTCGGCAACGGTCTTCTTCTCGGTGTTCTTGCCCTGCGTGGCCGCGCCGAAGACGTTCATGTCGTTGCCGCCGAGCATCGGTGTCGAATCCGAGTTCTGCCCGCCGGTGTTCGAGTAGACCTGCGTGTCGAGCATCAGCGCCTTCACGTTCGGCCGGTTCTGCAGAATGACCTTCGACATGTTCTGGTAACCGATATCGCCCATGCCGCCGTCGCCGCCTACGACCCAGACCTTGGGCAGCTCGACGATTTCCTGATCGGTCATCAGCGCGTCGGTAAAGTGCGTGAAGTGGTAGTAGGTCTCCGCATCTAGGCCCTGGCCGGCGAGGATGATGTCGGTAAGCCGCTCAGGGAGAACGCTGCGGCGGGCGTGATCGACGATGAAGCTCTCGCCCATCAGCCAGCCGATGGTGATGCCGTCCTGGAAGAGCGAGTTCATCCACGGATACGGGTGCGGGTTGTTTGGCGCGGTCGAGCCATAGACCGTATTGCAACCGGTGTGCGCGGCCATTGCCATCACGGACATGCCGTTCGCCAAACGTCCGTCAACAGGCTGGAGCGACTTGTGATTGAAGGCTTCAGTGAGCAGCACCGCTGCGATGGCTTCGACCATCTGCGCGTCGGTGATTTCGCCGTGCTCCTTCTCGTAAGCTGCGATGCGCTTTTTGGTGTCCTTGTCGTCCTCGCCGCCCAGGCCGAGAATGAGATGCGCGACGCCCTGCTTCAGCGCCGCGTACTCATCCGGGCTCGATCCCTTGAGAGCAGCCAGTTGCGCCGGACCGTTCTTCTCAAGCTCGCCAGCCTTGGCCACAAAGCGGTCCGCCTTCGCATGGAAGACAGGCCGCATGTAAGCTTCGGTCACCGCCGCAATCGAGCGCAGCACCGACTTCTCACCGCAGCCCGCGCAGGCACCATCGCCGGAGACCAGCGCGTCATAATTCGTGCGCACCATCAGCATATTGCGCAGCGTAGCCGTCTTCGAGTCCGCCGGATTCGCCGCGTTGAAGAGGCCGAGGTACTTCTGCGAAGTATCCGGCAGCAGGTTGAGGAATGCCGTGCCGGATTCATGCTCGGCGTTCACCTCTTCAGTCTCCTGCACCATCTTGAGCGCCATGTGGTCGCCGCAGGCGGTGACGCAGGCAGCGCAGCCCTTGCAGAGATCGCTCACAAAGATCGAGAAGATGCCGCCGGAGCCGGGCGTCTTGCGCTCAGGCGAAGAGAAGATGGCGTTGACCTTCTGGTAGGCCATCGGAACCTTCTCAAGAATGTTGAAGAACTGCGTCTTGGCTTCCGTCGAGAAGCCGTCAACAGACTCCGTAACCTCGCGAATGATCGTCGGCAGCGGCGTCCCCTGCTTGATGTCGGCAATCATCCGCGCGCGCGCCTGCTTTTCAATCTCCGGCAGTGCGGCAATCATCCTGCGCCGCTCCTCAGTATTCGTAACGTAGCGCGTGACGGCCGTCGAAAGCAGCGTGGAGAGATCCTGCGAGCAGTTGGGCAGCGCCGTATCCGGGCAAACCGAGATGCACTCCATGCACTGCGTGCAGTTCTCGGGAATGTAGAGCGGAGTTTCGCGCCGCGCGACGTACTTTGAAGCCGTGTCGCCGGTAGCCGCGGCAACCACGCCCATCGCCGAGAGCGGCGTGGCCGGCTGATCGTAGCCGTAGTGCGCGCGGAACTCGGCGTCAAAGACATTGACGGACGAAATTGGCGTGCGCTCAGCCTGCCCGGCGGGCGCGGGAGTTGTCCGGCAGCCGGTGGAGCAGCTTACGCCAACCTCTTCAAAGGCCGGAACAGCTTCCAGAATCGGCAGCAGCGCCTGGCCGCGCAGCGAGGAGCGGTCGGCGGCGGCAAGGTCGCCTACGGCGATCTCCTTCACGCGCTCGTAGCCCTGGATCATCACTTCCATGTTCGACTGCACAACGGCGTCGCCGAACTTGCCGAACTTCTTCACATACTGCTTGTGCACGACCTCGCGGAACTGCTCCTGCGAGATGCCGAACTCATCGAGCAAGCCGGAGACCGCAAAGAACGCGCCGAGAAAAGCATTGCCTTGCATACGAAGCTGAAGATCGCCGCGGTCCGTCGCCTTGCGGGCAATGTCGAAGCCGGGCAGCGTGAAGACGCGAATCTTCTTCTCGATAATCTGCCTGCGCGCCCAGATCGGCAGGTTCTCCCACGCGCGCTCGCCGTCCACATCGGACTCCCACACCAGCGAGCCGCCGGGCTGGATGCCGTCGAGCGGATTGGTGTGCGTAAAGGCCTTGGGATCGCAGCAGAGAACGGTCGTCACGTGGCGCAGGTCGCAGTTGACGCGGATGCGCTCCTTGGCCGCAACCATGAAGTAGCTCGTCGGCGCGCCCTTCTTTTCGGAGCCGTACTTGGGATTGGCGCTGACGTGGATAATCTCCTTCGGATTGCCGAGGTCGTCCACGATTTTGTCGCGTTGGAAGAGCAGATCGTTCAGGTCGCCGAGAATCGCGCCGAGGTTTTTGCCGGTGGTGATGGCGCCCCAACCGCCGATGGAGTGGAAGCGGACGGCAACCGCAGCTTCCGGCAGCAGCGACGGCGTCTCATCGCCGATGACCGAATAAGGATGATCGATGCCGAGGACGAAGAAAGTCGCGCCGTCGGCCGCGGTCTTGCCGTCCTTGCGAGCGCGGCCCGCGGCGGCGAATTCATACGCGCCAATGACGTGCTCGGGGCGGAAGTCACGCGAGCCGAGGCCGTAGCTGCCGCCGTAAATCTTCGGAACTTCGGCGAGCGTGATGTGCGGAACGTCCGCGGCGCCCTGCACGGCCTTCGAGAGCGCAGTGCGAATGTCGCGGCCCATCGGATTATCGCCGCTCAGGGCTTCGTCCGTGCGCTCCAGAATAATGACGTTCTTCTTGCCGCGCAGCGCTTCGACGACCGCTGCTTCCGGGAACGGGCGAATCACATTCAGGTGAATCGAGCCCACGCTCGCGCCGCGCGTCTGGCGCAGGTAATCGACCGCAGCTTCGATGTTTTCCGCCGCCGAGCCGAGCGAAACAAAGACCGTCTCCGCATCTTCGGTCTTGTACTTAGTCACAAGGCCGTAGTAGCGCCCGGTCAGGTCGCCGAAGTCTTTGTACGCGGCCTCAAGGAAGCTGAGAATCGGCTCGGCGAAGTTGTTGCGGCGGGCGACCACGCCCTGCATGTAGTGCTCCTGGTTCTGCACCGGGCCAAGCAAGATGGGGTTAGTCAGGTCCATCATCTTGGGCACGCGGCGGCGCGTGGGGCCAAAGAGCACGCGCTGCGCTTCCGTCGGGCAGTCGATGACATCTTCCGGCGCGCCGAGGTATTCGCGGATCAGCTCCGGCTCGTGTTTGTAAAAGGTGCGCTCGAGGTGGCTGGTGAGGAAGCCGTCCATGATGTTCATGCCGGGGGTGAGCGAGAGCTCGGTGACGCGGCGCAGAATCAGCGCCTGGTCGGCGGCCTGCTGCGCGTCCTTGCCGAAGACCATGATCCAGCCGGTGTCGAGCGCGCCGTAAATATCGTCGTGGCCGCAGTGGACGTTCAGGGCGTGCTTGGTCAGCGCGCGCGCGCCGACTTCGAGGACCATCGTCGAGCCCTTGCCGGGTGCGTGATAGTACTGCTCCACGCCGTAGACAACGCCCTGGCCGGAGGTGAAGTTGACCACGCGCTTGCCGCAGACGGAGTGCGCGATGGCGCCGCCCTGCGCGGCGTGCTCGCCTTCGGTCTCAATCGCAAGGGTGCTGCCGCCGAAGACGTTCAGGTGTCCCTCGGCATAGGCCTGCTGGAAGAGCTCGCCGCCTTCGGTGGAAGGCGTGATGGGATAAAAGACGCCGGCGTCGGCGATGCGCGTCTCCGTATGGTAGGAGACAAGCTGGTTGCCGTTGGCGGTTACGCGGATTCCGGGATAGCGAGCTTTCATTCTGGACCCCCTTATTCAGTCCGGGCTTCTTGCAAAGAGATATGGATGACTGCAAAGAACTTCTGTGCCTGCGCGTTGCCCTGCTTCCAGGCAGGTCAGCGCCGATCGAACCAACGAGTCTACGCCAGGCCGTTCCGGAGCGCTGTGACACACCACACCGGAGCTTTCCGGAGCTTGTGGAGAGGCTCGATCGGTGCCGCCGTGCGGCCGGATTGCGAGCGGTCTGCCCAAAGCTACCTGCCAGTCTAGTAGCCCCGCGGAAACAGCGGGAAGAGCGCCGGAGCGAGCCATCCCGCATTGCAGGCTAACTACCAGTATGTACTCACGCGGGTGAGACGACGTACCGTGATGCGGGAAAACCGTCGCTTTTCGCGGACGGCTTCCGGCAGGGCTGCCGCAGGGCGCTGACGGCGCTGCGCTGGGAGGGAAACCGGCGCGGAATTTGCGGTCCGCGCGGAGCGGCCGCGAGCCTTCCGCGCGGGTTTTGTCCGCCGATTCCGGACGGCTCGAACGCGCTGCTTCGTGGAATCGCTACCATAGGCGCGGATCGCGCACTTCGCGTCTATAAAAAGGATGCAGACAAGCCCGCCCCTCGCGCCTTACTATGGCGTGGAAAGGAACTCCCATGCCATCTGCTGGTTCTCTGCCGCGCCGGTTGCTGCTCTGTTTTTTTGCGTTTTTTCTCTTTTTCGTCCTCGCGCCGCCGCTGAGCCATGCCCAGTCCGCGCGGGAAGCGGCGCAGATTGACGCCAATCTCTCGCCGGAATCGCAGGCGGTCATTGCGCGGCTCTCGACGCTGCGCGAGCTGCCCGACGGCGCGTGGAAGATGCACGTCGGCGATGTGCCGCACGGCGAGGACGTGGACCTCGACGACAGCGGCTGGCCCACGGTGCCGCCGAATTCGACCGTCGCCAAGGACGCCATCTGGTTCCGGCAAACTTATACGGTGCCGCAGACGCTCAACGGCTACGACCTGACCGGCACGCGCATCTGGTTCCAGTTCCATGCTTACGCGAACGGCCCCATGCCGCAGATCATCTACTTCAACGGCCGCCGCGTCGCGCTTGGCGACGATCTTGAGCCCATCGTTCTTTTCGACAAGGCCAAGCCCGGCGACAAGGTGGTGGTGGCCGTCAAGCTGCTGCACACCGTGGACATGAAGCACTTCCAGAACGCCGAGCTTTCCATCGACTACGCCGAGAACCGCCCGAGCCCTGAAGACATCCGCGAGCAGCTCCTGGTGGGCGCGCTCATGGTTCCCTCGCTCGCGCCCAACGACCCGGCGAAGCTGCACACCGTGGACGAAGCCGCCGAGGCCGTAGACCTGAAGGCGCTCGATGCGGCTGCCGAAGCGCAAAGCGCGGAGGCTCTGGAACAGGCTCAGGCGAAGTTCGACGCCAGCCTCAAGGACGCGCAGTCCAGGCTCGAACCGCTGCTCCCGCTCATGCAGACCGTCGATTTCCACCTGACGGGCAACTCGCACATTGACGCCGCGTGGCTCTGGCCGTGGACCGAGACGGTGGACACGGTAAAGCGCACCTTCGGCACCGCGCTGCAACTGATGTACGAGTACCCGCAGTACACCTACACGCAGTCCGCCGCGCAATACAACGAATGGCTGGCGGAAAAGTATCCCGACCTGGACGACCAGATCAAGCAGCGGATCAAGGAAGGCCGCTGGGAGGTCGTCGGCGGCATGTGGATCGAGCCGGACCTGAACATGCCCACCGGCGAGTCGCTCGTCCGGCAGCTTCTCATCGGCAAGCGCTGGTACCTCCAGCACTACGGCGTGGATGTCCGCGTGGGCTGGAACCCCGACTCCTTCGGCTACAATTGGCAGTTGCCGCAGATCTACAAGAAGTCCGGCGTGGACTACTTCGTTACGCAGAAGATGGCCTGGAACGACACCAACCAGTTGCCGTTCAAGCTCTTCTGGTGGGAGTCGCCGGATGGAACAAAGATTCTCACCTATTTTCCGCACGATTACGCCAATACCGACCTGAATCCCGTGCGCCTCGCGCGGGACATGGTCACGGCGCGCAAGTGGTCGCCCGGCCTCGACAACATGATGGACCTCTACGGCGTGGGCGACCACGGCGGCGGACCCACGCGCGCCATGCTCGACCAGGGCACGCACTGGGCCGTGAACTCCACGCCGCAGTACCTCGTTGTGCCCAAGATGGAATTCGGCACCGCGCAGGAGTATTTCTCCGACGTCGAGAAGAAGATTGCGCCGGACAGCCGGACGTGGAACTACCAGTCGATCGCCCAAGGCTACACGCCGCCCACGCCGGTCGAGGGCAAAATCGCCATTCCTACGTGGGACAGCGAGCTTTACTTTGAATACCACCGCGGCGTCTTCACCACGCAGGCCAACCACAAGCACAATATGCGCACGGCCGAAGAAGAAGTGCTGAACGCCGAGAAGTGGGCTTCGCTCGCCTGGCTCGACGGCAGCGCCTACCCCAACGCCGAGCTCACCACCGACTGGGAGAAGGTGACCTTCAACCAGTTCCACGATCTCGCCGCCGGCTCCGGCATCGGCATCATCTACAAGGACGCACAGAAGGACTGCGACTGGGTCAGGATGTCCACCAACGCCATCGCGGACAAATCGCTCACGCGCGTCGATGAGCAGATCGATACGCGCGGCCCCGGCGACCCGGTTATCGTCTACAACCCGCTCGGTTGGGAACGTTCCGGAGACGTGCGCGTCACCGTGCAAGGCCCCGATGACGCGCAGCCGCGGCAGTACACGTTGCACGTCGAGCGCGTTCCCGCCCTCGGCTACAAGGTCGTCCACGCCGGCGCGGCGGCAGTGCAGCCGCAGGCCCCGTTGACTGAGCTTGCCGACAATGGCGGTAGCTTCACGCTCTCGAATGATTTCGTCAGCGCAACCATCGACAAGGCCACTGGCTGCATCACCAGCCTGCGCAAGCCGCGGCAGAGCCGCTTCGAGTTCATTGCCTCCGGCGCCTGCGGCAACCAGCTCCAGTTCTTCAAGGACAACCCGAAGCAGTACGACGCCTGGAACATCGACCCCGGCACCTACGACGTGCCTCCGTCCACCATCTCCAAGGCGGATTCCGTCGAATCCGTCAAGCTGCCCGGCGGCGCGCCCGCTGTTCAGGTCACCTACCACTGGGGCAGCTCGAAGTTCGTCCAGACGCTCAGCATCCCGCAGGGCGCGGACATTGTGGACGTGGACAACGATTTCGACTGGCACGAGTCGCACATCCTGCTCAAGGCCGCGTTTCCGGTTGCGGCCACGAGCGGCTTCGCAACCTACGAGATCCCCTACGGCAGCATCCAGCGCCCCACCACGCGCAACAACTCGTGGGAAAAGGCGCAGTTTGAAGTTCCGGCGCTGCGCTGGGCCGACCTTGGAAACAGCAAGCAGGGCGTAAGCATCCTCAACAAGGACAAGTACGGCTACGACGCCGTGGGCAACCTGCTGCGGATCACTCTGCTGCGCTCGCCCAAGTGGCCCGACCCCGACGCCGACATGGGCGAGCACCACTTCCACTACGCCATCTATCCGCACGAAGGCACGTGGAAGGATGCGCTGACCGTGCGGCACGGATGGGAGTACGACTACCCGCTCGAAGCCGTGGCGGCAACGCCGCATCCCGGCCCGCTGCCAGCCGAGCACTCCTTTGCCTCCGTCTCGCCGGACAACGTGGTGCTGACCGCCGTCAAGAAGGCCGAAGACCAGAACAGCCTCGGCGTGAATGGATTGATTTTGCGCGTCTACGAGTGGGCCGGAAAATCCGCGACGGTCGAGTTTCACGTCCCGCCGGGAGCAACGGCCGCGACCGTCACCAACCTGATGGAAAAGCCTGAAGGCTCGCCGCTGGAAGTCGCAGGCGATGTCGTGAAGGCTCCCATCAAGCCGTACGAAATTCTCACCATCCGCGTGGACTATCCCAACGGAGGCGGGAAGAAGTAAGCAGGCAACGCGCGGCCACGAAAGGCTCCAGTGACGGAGCCTTTCGCGTCTGCTACTCTGGATGCCGAAGGAGACAGCCCCAATGGACATTACCTCGCCGTTTTTTGTGGTTTCCTTGCTCGTTGTCGTTTTCGCGGCGGCAATTCTCTTTGCCACCAGCAGCAAGGAAGACAAGCCCGAAGATCACGCCGCGCACTAGGGGCGCGCATGTTCCGAATCTCAAAGATTGAAGGGCCGCCGCGATGCAATCTCGCGGCGGCCTTTGTTGCCTGCCATCCATGCGCAAAGGCGGCGGGGAATTTGCGGACCACAAAGGCAGCCGAAATCTGCGGATGAGTTACAGCAAAACCACAGTGGTCGTATCCCGAAGCCACAACTGCCGTGTGGATTTTTCCTCAAGAAAAATCCACCTTGCGCAAAACTATAAAAGGATACAGTTACTGTGGTTTTGCTCTGGCCTGTCAGGGAACCTCCCGGCGGGCTTGTGCGTACCGACGGAAGAACGGAGTAAACGTCCATGATCCCCAAGAGGATGCGAAAGAGTTTGAGTCTCGGTCTTGCGCTGGCCGCTGCCGCTGCGCTCGCCGGATGCCGCGTCAACGTGAACAAGGACCAGAACGGCGAGGAAAAAAGCGTGCAGGTGGATACGCCCTTCGGCGGACTGCACGTGAACACCGACCAGACCACGGCCGCCGACCTCGGATTGCCGCTCTATCCCGGCGCGCAGGCCTTTGTGAACGACGACATGCACAAGTCCGCTGACGTGCACATGGGCTTCGGCGAGTGGCAGTTGCGCGTGCGCGCGGTCTCCTACTACACCACGGACCCGCAGGACAAGGTTGTGGCCTTCTACAAGAAGGCGCTGGAGCGGTACGGCGACGTGATCGCCTGCCAGGACAAGCAGCCCGTGGGCACGCCTGCGGCAACCAGCGAAGGGCTGACCTGCGCCGACGACAGCGGCAATGTCAACGTCCAGACCAGCGAGAAGACAACCGGTTCGGAGAAAAAGGACGGCATTGCGATCACCAAATCCTATTCGGTGACGAGGGACGATCTGGAGCTGAAGGCCGGCTCCAGGCGCCACCAGCACATTGTGGGCGTTGAGCAGAAGCAGGAGAACGGCAAGACGGTCTTCGAGATGGTGGCGCTCGACCTGCCGGAGGGATTTTCCGGCAAATCGGATTAAGGCAGGGACAACAGGGAACAGAAAGACACTCCTCGTCTTGAGGCTGTCATCCTGAACGGGTGAGTTGATTTTGAGAAATTGCTGATTTGCCGAGAGATAAATGGCCTGTTTTTAGCTGTGTAGGAACTGTGCAGGCGATTTCTCGATTTCTGTGCATTTCTTGAACGCGAAACATGATTATAAGCGAATATAAGCGAACGATTCTTTAGCCTTTTGGATGGCGGGTTCATAACCGCAAGAGTGTTTGTGTTTGTTTCTCCTACCTGCCCCGGAATAGCTGGCTGATTTTGGCCCAACCGTGAGGTCCGTGTGTCAAGGCTGCCGAAGGCACCGCGCAAGCGGCTGCGGCCTTGACACGCGGCCAGGTTGGGCTAAGCTCCCACTAGCCGGGGCAGGTAGGTTTAGAGGCTGTGTCCCATGCCGATGCCGTGTTCGATAACCGGCGCGATTTCCGGCTGCGGTGGCGTGATGACTTGCTCCGGCTTCATTGCTGGCGTGTGGGCGCTTTCGTGGGATACGTCATGCCCTAGCGCCTCCGGCATCTTTTCGCGGTCGTTGGTAAAGAGCTGCGCGTCGTGTGCGCCGCGCGAGACGGCGACATAAGCCATGCGGCTGTTGAGCAGGTCTTTCGCGGCCAGTTCGGTATCGACGTGAATCAACACCCGGTCGGCGGTCTGCGCTTGGCTGGAATGGCTCGTCACCGCGTAGCCGTGATCGAGATGGGGATGCTCGCGCGAATCGAGCTGCACGTTCCGGCCTCCATCCATCTTGAGAGACAGCCGCCCATCCTGGCCGATGGCTTCGACCGTTCCTGATTCACGGTTGGCAACCTTCAAATCATTCGCTGGGGCGGTAAACTGGATGCGGTCGCCCACCGCGAAACTGCGCGGCTCTTCCCGATACACAGACACGCCCTGTTGTCGGCGCGGATCATAGATCAGTTCTGAGCCATCGGCCCGCACCACCGTCAACAGGTTTTTCTCCGCATCCACGCTCTTGACTCGCGCGTATTCGCCCCGCTCCATGCCGGTTTCTTTCGATGCGCGGGCGTAGCGCACTACATCGTTGAACTCATACCGCGCGGCCCATGTGCGCTCCGGCCCGGTAAGGTCCTGGCGCGGCACAAGCGTCTCGACGCGATGCTCATCTCTGCTGACCAGGCCGCGCTCCTGCATCTCTGCATGGATACGTTCGTTGATCTCCGTGCGAGAACGATTGTCGGGAGAGACAACCAGCGTACCCTCCGGCGATTTCGCGTATTCCTTCGCTATTGCGGCGATGCGTTCCTCGCGCCCTGCAATCTCATGGACACGGCCCTGCCGCTCTAAGTTCTGCACGGCCTCGCGCACCTCGCCACGCGCAAGCTGCTCGACCACCTGTTTCAACTCAGGGTCTTTCTGGCGAATGATCTCTTCGAGCTTCACCGTTTTCATACCGGCATCCTGGAGTTGCGCGAAGGGACGCCCGGCCTCGACCGCCTCATGCTGCCTTCGGTCGCCTACCAGCAACACACGATCATTCGGATGCAAACGATTCACAAACTCGTGCATCTGCTTGGTGGATGCCAGCGAGGATTCATCGAGCACATACAAGCGGCGCTCGCCGGTGTCCGGCTGCTGCCCACGCGCAAGATGCTTTTGCAGCGTGGATGTTTCCATGCCCGCGTCGGCCAGCTTTTGCGCCGCGCGGGACGTAGGCGCGAAGCCTTCGACCGTGTACCCTTGCGTCTCCACACCTTCACGGATGACGGTCAGCGTCGTTGTCTTGCCAGCCCCGGCAACTCCATCCAATCCCACCATCTTTTCGCGGGAGAGAAACACCTGGTCAACGGCATGGCGCTGAGAGGCATTTAGCTCCGGGTGGCGGTCCTCGGTCGCAATCCGCACTTGGGGAGAAACCAGCATCGGATCGCTCATCCCGCGCTGATTACCCTCCTGCATCCGTTGAACGATTTCGCGTTCCATGCGAAGCATCGCGGCGGTGGTGTACTGCTGTCCCGCTCCGACCGTGCGGAACTCGCCCCGCGCGGCCCTCTGCGTGAACTCTTGCCGGACATGGGCATACGTTGTTTCACCCATGCCGCGATTGAGCGCCGCTTCCAGAAGATCGCGCCGGTCCAGCACGGCGGGACGCTCGAACAAATGATCGCGGGCATAGGTGACGGCCTGCTGCGCGATGCGGTCGGGTTCGTAAGTGTGGCGTTGTTCATGCTCCCGCGCTTCGGCCACAACCCTGTCAGCCTGATGTCCGTACTGCGCGGCCAACTCGCGGTGCCGCGCTAATACCTCTTCCGGCGATACCAGCTCCTTGCTATCTCGCGTCCGGTGGGCGGCAACCTGCGCGGCCCCTGCTCCATCAATTCCCATCTCGCGGAGATGGTCTTTGATCTGCTCGCGGCGCGGGCTGCTGGCCTCCAGATACTCTTTCGTATAGCCCTTAATCTCCGGCTGTCCGTGCTTGCCGCGCTCCA
>JASHPD010000253.1 GCA_030038315.1 Acidobacteriaceae bacterium | reverse complement strand
GGTGGAAACGCACGCCGTATGACGAGTTCATGATGCGGCTGCACAACACGATGAAGGAAGACGCGGCGTTTCAGTCTTCCTGCGTGCGCGAAGAGGTGCAGTTTGCACCGGGATCGAGCTGGATGGTTTATACCGAGACCGTTCCGCACGCGGTGCTGGCGGGGCAGTACGCGCTGGAGCAGACCTTCCTTGTCGATCCGGCGGCGATGGTAGAGCCGGGGTCTGCGCCGATCCGTGTGCTGGAAATGCTGGCCGGGGCTAAGCTGGCTTAGTTTTTCTGCCTATGGAAAAAACAGCAGGTCGGCGCACTGGCGTGCGTAGCGAGTCAGCAGGTTGGCGTGAGCTGCCGCGCACCTTTCCGGCCGCCGGCCTGTTATCTTCTAACTCGATGGCACGTTTGACAAACATTCAGCCTGCGCCTGTGACGGGGCCGGCGGCTACGCTCATTTACGACGACTGGTATCCGGCGCTGCGCACGGACAGGCTGCGCGCGGGGAAACTCGTCACAGCGATGCTGCTGGATATTCCGCTGGCGCTGGGCAGGCTGAAGAATGGAAAAATCTTCGCGATGCGCGATAGCTGCCCGCATCGCGGGATTCCGCTGAGCGTGGGCTGGTTTGACGGCGAGCGCGTGACCTGCCGCTATCATGGGTGGGAGTTTGAGCCGTGCGGCGGGCAGTGCCAGTTGATTCCTTCGCTTTCAAGCCACGATCATCTGGATGCTACGCGGATTTTTGCCAGCGCTTATCCATGCGAGGAGCGCGATGGCTACGCGTGGGTTTATATTCCTGCGCCGGGTTCGGGCAAGCTGACGCAGGGGCCGCAGCGGGCTGTGCCGGAATTGGCGAAGTTCGGGCCGCGGTATCGCTCGGCGCATCTTACGGCCGATCTGCCCTGTAATGTGGACCACGGCATTATCGGGCTGATGGATCCGGCGCATGGGCCGTTTGTGCATCAGGCGTGGTGGTGGCGGAGCCGGGCTTCGATTCGCGAAAAGACAAAACGCTTTGAGCCGATTCCCGAGGGCTTTCGCATGAGCGCTCATGCGCCGAGCGCGAATTCGGCTCCCTACAAGCTGCTGGGCGTTTACGGGCAGCCGGTGGAGACGACGATCGATTTCACGCTGCCGAATCGGCGGACGGAGACGATCCGGTGCGGGGATAAGTGGTTCTCTTCGCTGACTACTGTTACGCCGGTGACCAGCTCGACCTGCCGCATTGATGTGATTGCGGCGTGGAATGTTTTTTACCGCGTGCCGTTTGTTACGCCGGTGGCGAAGTTCTTCGGCGCGAGGTTTGTGCGGCAGGACCAGGAGACGATGATTCAGCAGGCTGAGGGCTTGCGGCATAATCCGAGCCTGATGCTGATCGACGACGCGGACAAGCCGGCAAAGTGGTACTTCGCGCTGAAGCAAGCTCGACTGGAGAGCCAATCCGCCACGCCGCCAGGTGCGGAATCAAAGCACCCGATGGATGGGCCTGTCGAGTTGCACTGGCGCAGCTAGGCTTTGTGCGCACACCAGTCCATCGCAAGGAAATATAGCTGCGGGCAGCCTTTGTGCCAGCCGTTTTGTCCAGTTCTACCTGGAAACGGGTTGTGGTACGATTAGTCTGTTTCTCCAGCCGGGGAAACTGCATCGGCTTTCTGCTCAATACCAGCATTGGTCCAATTTTCGGGAGTATATATGAATGCTTCGGGAATCCAATTTCACGAATCGTATCGGTACGAACATGCAGGGCATGCCCCAAGCAATGCATACACCCTTCCCGTATTGCTCAAGGTATGCCCGAATCTGGGTCCCCAGTCGCGCGTGCTCGATATTGGCTGCGGCAATGGCTATGTAACGTCCAGCATAGCGAAGAAGAAAGGTTGCACAGTTGTCGGCATTGACCTTTCCACATATGGCATCCGCATTGCACGCGAAAGCTGCCCAACAGGAAGATTTGAGGTGCTGGCGGCTAACTCCACATTGCTTGAGAATCTTCACGAAGAGCCCTTCGATGTTGTTTACAGTTTTGAGGTGATTGAGCACCTTTACGATCCGGGCAACTTTATGGCGGGGTGTTTTGCGGCTACGAAAAGCGGTGGAACGTTTATCTGTTCCACGCCGTATCACGGCTACCTCAAGAACTTAGCCATCTCCGTGCTGGGCAAATGGGACAGGCATGCCAACCCGTTGTATCCCGGCGGCCATATCAAGTTCTTCAGCCGCAGGACTCTCATGGCTCTGATGGAAGAGAAGGGATTCCGCAACCTGCAATTCTTTGGCGTAGGCCGCTATCCGTATATGTGGAAGAGCATGTTGGTTTCAGGAATGAAACCCTAGCGACTGTCCCCCATCTGCCAGTGAAGTCGAATCAATCCCCTGTCGTAACGGTAGCTGCGTCCTGCGCCGCGATAGCAGCGGTGTCGATGGAAAGGCATTCGCCGAGCGCGGCGAAGTCGTGGTTCCAGCGGGCGCGATCGGGCAGAGTGAACGCGATGATTGCCTTGTCCTCCTTGCGCAGCATCTCGTACCAGATGTTCTGGGCCTGCCAGAGATTGGGCTTGAAAGGCATCTCCACGAGGCCGCGGGCAAGAATAAGGGCGCGCTCCAGAGCTTCGAAGGACCCTTTGGAAGATTGCAGATCGACCATGGCGCGCTTCATGCGCTGGTCGGCGATATAGGAAAGCGTGGCGGTGTCGAGCTGGATCTGATCGGCTTTGGCGAGCGAAAGAAATGAGCGGAGCTGGGCAATATCGACGGGGTCAGCCTCAAGCGCGGCGCGCAGGCCGGCGTTGACGGCAAAACCGGCGGCGAGGGTGAGCGCGGGCGGCTTGGGCAGGCCGGCCTGCGAGAGAAAATGCAGCAGGCTGGCGTGGTCGTCGTAAATGGCGGTCAGCGAGTTTTCGACGTTGCGCAGTGTTGCGTCCAGGATGAGGTGAACGATGCGGCGCTGGTCATCGGTGAAGAGCGAAGTGAGCGAATAATCGATGTGCGGGAAAGCGCGGTCAAGGAGGCGGATGACTTTGGGGAACTCCGCGCGCTGGACGCAGGTAGAGGCTTCGGCAGTGAAGGCGTCGAAGGCTTCGGCGTCCGCATCTGTGTAAGGCTTGACCGCGGCGGTGATGTTCTGGTCACCGAAATGAAGGACGGCGAAGGCGAAGGATTGGGCCTCGTCTGTAATGGAGCTGGCAATGTGCGCGCGGCCGACGGCGAGCTTGCCGCGGCCGGAGACGAAGATCTCGTAAGAGATGCGGCGGACGCGATAGCTGTAGATCTCAGTCTCGTCGGCGTAAGAAGAAAAAATGGAGCTGATGGCGTAGTGGGCGGCGACCTGCTCGAGGCTGAGCTTCATGGAACCGATGATG
>JASHPD010000252.1 GCA_030038315.1 Acidobacteriaceae bacterium | reverse complement strand
GGTTCACGCGATTTCTCTCCAGAGGGACGAGCCAGGCCGTTTTTTGTTACGTCAAAATGCGGTGCGGAGCCGTCCCTACTACTATAAGCGCGTTTGCCGCAGTGGATCGAGGCGCGCAGGCGAGGAAAAAAGAAGCGGGTAACCTGCATCGGTTGCCCGCTTTCTGAGCGCTGGCGCGGCTTTATGCGTAAATGCCGCGCTGCCGGATGGTAAACGCCACGCGGTCAATCGCCAGCATGTAGGCCGCGATGCGGTTGTTCACGTTGTGTGCCTCGGCATAGCGCAGCACGTCGTCAAAGCTGCTGCGCAGAATCGCCTCAAGCTGGTCGTTCACCTGCGACTCCGGCCAGAAGTAGCCCTGCCGGTCCTGCACCCACTCGAAGTAGCTCGCCGTCACGCCGCCCGCGTTGGCCAGGATGTCCGGCACCACAAAGATGCGCTTGTCGGAGAGAATCTCGTCGGCCACGGCGGTTGTCGGGCCGTTTGCGCCTTCCACGATAATGCGCGCGCGAATGTGCTCGGCGTTGCGGCTGGTGATGACGTTCTCCATCGCCGCGGGAACCAGAATCTCGCACTCGGAGATCATCAGATCCTCGCTCGGCATCGCCTCCGCGCCCTTGAAGCCGAGCGTGGTTCCATTGCGATGCTTGAACTCCGTGAGCTGGTGAATGTCGATGCCGTTGGGGTTGTAAAGCCCGCCGTCTTTTTCCGCGATGCCGACAATCTTGTAGCCGTTCTCCATCAGCAGCCGTGCGGCGTTCGAGCCCACGTTGCCGAATCCCTGCACGATCACGCGGCAGCCCTCGCGCGGCATCTTCATGTAGCGCAGGCTCTCATTGCAGGCCACCATCACGCCGCGGCCCGTTGCCTCCTGCCGTCCGCGCGAGCCGCCGATGTTGATCGGCTTGCCTGTCACCACGCTCGTCACCGTCTGGCGCATGTGCATGGAGTAGGTGTCCATGATCCAGGCCATCGTCTGCTCGTTGGTGTTCATGTCCGGCGCGGGAACGTCTTTCTCGGGGCCGATGAACTCGATGATCTCCGACGTGTAGCGCCGGGTCATGCGCTCCAATTCGCCCCGGCTCATCTTCGCGGGGTCGCAGATCACGCCGCCCTTGGCGCCGCCGAAGGGAATGTTGACGACCGCGCACTTCCACGTCATCCAGCTCGCCAGCGCGCGCACTTCGTCCAGCGTTACGTCCGGCGCGTAGCGGATGCCGCCCTTGGCCGGCCCGCGCGCCTGCGAGTGCTGCACGCGGTAGCCGGTGAACATCTCAATGCCGCCGTTGTCCATGTGAACAGGAAAGTGAACGATGACTTCGCGCGAAGGAGAACTGAGAACCTTCCAGATGCCTTCGTCGAGATTCAGCTTGCGCGCCGCGAATTCAAACCGTGCGTTCTGTGCCTCCCAGGGGTTAATCTCCCGGTCGAGCGAAATGTCGCCCAGAGCCACGGTCGAGTGAAGAGTAGCCATAATCCTTCGTCAAATCCTTTCGCCTGCCGCGCCTGTTGGAAACAGGCCGTAGGGGAGCCGGCGGGGATTGTTCCGTCCGCATCCTGCTGTCGCGGCATAAGTTGTTAGACTGGATGGCGGAATTTCCGACCCCATCCAATCATGAGACCAGTACAAAAACTCATGAAACCCGCGTAAAAACGGGGGTTGGGCCTTCTGCATAAGTAAAATCGGCCCAAACCCTGCTGAGTCTAGTCCCCGGACATACGGTCGTCAAGCCGCCGGTACCATCGCGGGTACGCGCGGCAGGGCACAGGGTACGGGGTGCAGAAGCAAAAACAACCGAATATCTCTCACTCCGCTGAAAAGTGCTTCGCTTAGGATGACAAGACTTAACTTTTGGGAAATAAAGGGTGGGAGTGTACCCTGCACCCCGCATCCTGTACCCCGTCTTTTACACTGGATTTCGTGAAGCTATCGAACGTTTCAGTCCAGCCCAGCCGCAGGGAATTTGTCGCTCTCGCCAAAGAGCACACGCTCGTCCCCGTCTGCCGCGTTCTCACCGCAGACCTTGAAACGCCCGTCTCGGCCTTTCTGCGCACGGCCTGGCAGGAGCGCGAGTGTTTCCTGCTCGAATCCGTCGAAGGCGGCGAGCAGGTGGGCCGCTACACCTTCATCGGCCTCAATCCTTACAAGCGCATCGTCGCCCGCGGCCGCAAGCTGGAGATCACGGAAGGCAAGCGTACTACGCAGATCGAAGGCGACGTCTTCGCCGTGCTGCGCGACGCGCTCAGCGGCCACACTCCCGCGCGCCTGCCCGGCCTGCCGCCGTTCACCGCCGGCGCGGTAGGCTTCTTTGCCTACGATGCCGTGCGCCTGATCGAGCGTTTGCCCAATCATGCCAAAGACGAGCTGGGCATTCCCGACGCCTGCCTTCTTTTCTTCGATGAAGTGCTGGCCTTCGACCATGTGCGCAAGGAGATATGGCTCGTCGTCACGGCGGACGTAACGCTGGCCAAACCCGAAGAAGCCTATGAGAACGCTGTCAAGCGCCTCAACCGCCTGGAAAAGCGCCTTGCCGCGCCGCTGCCCAAGCTGCGCGCATCCAGGCAGTCCGGCCCAAAGCACTCCGGTAAGGGGAAGATCAAATACCGCATCCGCAAGTCGGACTTTCTTGCCGCTGTTGAAAAGACGCGCGAGTACATTGCTGCGGGGGATGTGTTTCAGACGGTGCTTTCGCAGCGATTCGACATCGATCCCGGTGTCGATACCTTCCAGGTCTACCGCGCCCTGCGCACCGTAAATCCCAGCCCCTATATGTACTTCCTGCGCTTCGCAGCCGACGAGCCGCGGAATTCCGGGAAAAAATCCGCAAAGAAAGCCAAAGCTCCTGCCTCGGTTCTCGAAATTGCCGGCTCATCTCCAGAGCTTTTAGTCAAAGTGCAGGGCGGCAAAATCGAGTATCGCCCTATTGCCGGCACGCACCCGCGTGGAGCCACGGAAGAAGCTGATGAAGCGCTCGCCAGGGAAATGCTGAACGACGAAAAGGAGCGCGCCGAGCACGTCATGCTCGTCGATCTCGGCCGCAACGACGTCGGGCGCGTCAGCGACTTCGGCACCGTCAAGGTCGATCGCCTCATGTACATCGAGCGTTACAGCCACGTCATGCACATCGTCAGCAAGATCGAAGGCAAGCTGCGCCCCGATCTCACCGCCGTCGATGCCTTGCGAGCCTGTTTCCCCGCAGGCACGCTCTCCGGCGCGCCAAAGGTTCGCGCCATGGAGATCATCGAGGAACTGGAACCCGCGCGCCGCGGCATCTACGGCGGCGCCATTCTCTACGCCGACTTCTCCGGCAATCTCGACTCCTGCATCGCCATCCGCACGCTTACCGTCAAGGATGGCAAAGGCGCAATCCAGGCTGGCGCAGGCATCGTTGCCGACTCGGTTCCCGAGATGGAGTACCAGGAGTCCATCAACAAGTCGCAGGCCGTCCTGCGTGCCATGGAGCGCGCGCGCGAGCTTTAAGTAATTCACTTTCGGGAATGGCTTCTCGCCGTTCTCAAAATGGGAGCGACGCTATTCGCGCGAATGCTCGCGTGCTTTGTTTGGGCATTGGCTTGCTTGTAGAAGGGCATCCTCAGGAGCTCGTGCGCCTGCCGCCATCGCTCTCTGAGAAATCTCTGGGAAAGGATGCCCATTCATGTCCATCTCCAGCCTACAAAGCACCAGCTCCCTGATTTCGAGCCTGACCGCGTCGTCAACCTCCTCGGCATCGAGTTCTTCGAACAGCAGCCAGAGCCTGTTTGACACCGCGCTCACCAACCTCATCTCCGCCATCAGTTCCGGAAACACTACGGAAGCGCAGCAATATCTCAGCCAGGTGGAAGAGTATCTGCCGTCGGGCGTGAGTTCCAGCAGTCCACTCGGCGAATTCCTTTCGAGCGTTTCCTCTTCGCTCTCGAACAACAACATCTCCGGCGCGCAATCCGCGCTGACGACGCTCGAAAACGATATTGCCGATTCCGCCAGCGCATCCAGCACGTCGAACAGCACTTCCACAGGCGACACCTCCAGCAGCTCGACTGCCAGCGATCTGGCCCAGGATGTGGTGAATCTCTTCAGCGCCATCGGTTCGGGCAACCTGACCGTCGCACAGGATGCTTACAGCGCTCTAACCAGCCTGATGGATGATTCCGGCAGCTCCTCGTCCAGCAGTTCCTCTTCCAGCAGCGCAACGGACAGCACCTCTTCTACCGGCACATCCTTCAGCACTCTGCCCAGCGACATCGGCTCGGCACTGGACTCCGGCAACATTACCTCTGCGCAGACGGCCACGGCCAATTTTTTGTCCGGTCTTTCTTCCGGCTCCCTGGTCAAC
>JASHPD010000251.1 GCA_030038315.1 Acidobacteriaceae bacterium | reverse complement strand
CATCACGGCGAGGCACTGAGCTTTGAATTGTGCGGCAGCCATCTTTTGCATGACAGGCTCCTCCATGATGTGACCAGAATGATATGACCTGTTTCCCGGTCAAATTTATCGCCTTGAGCCGAATGTCTCAGTCTGAATTGAGAATTTCAGGGGCTAGGCAGTGTCTGACGAATCATTTTGAGCTCGTTATGCAGCCGATCAGCACCCCCAGGGGCTAAAGCCCAGTGTTTTTTATAGCTTTTTCGGCACGGCTAAAGCCGTGCCCTGTTACAAGACCTCACTGACGGAATTCATCCGACACGGCTGATATAGGCATTCTTCCTCAACTCAACTCGAAGTTCAATTCCCTCTGCACGTTGTTAGGCAAATCGTTATACCACTGGCGATTGCTGCGTGATAGGCTTGGTGCGTTTGAGAACAGCCGCTGCGTTGTGCGCTCTGTTTTGAGAAGCCTGCGCGGGGCTGCGAAAAAGATTGCTCTTGAGGCTGCTGCGATGAAAAAGAAGATGAAGAAGTCTGCTGCTGTTTGTGCTGGCCTTGTCCTGTTGGCTGCTTGTGCCGGGGCGCAACAGCTTACGAAAACCCGCTTTCCTTCGCAGCCGTCACCTGAGGCGATGGCGCAAACGCGACAGAAGTTTCCTTTTGCCGATCCGAAGCTGCCGGAGGAGCAGCGCATTACCGATTTGCTCTCGCGGATGACGGTGGATGAGAAGATTGCTTGCCTGGGAACGCGGACAGGCGTGCCGCGGCTGGGTGTGCCGAATATCGGCTCGTCGGAAGGAATTCACGGCGTGGTGCAGCGCGAGGCGCGCTTTGGACGCGCGCCGGTTACGACGACGCAGTTTCCGCAGCCGCCGGGGATGGGCGAGACGTGGGATCCGGAGATGGTGCGCGAGGCCGGCCACGTGGAGGGTTACGAGGCACGGTACATTACGCAGACTCCCCAATACGACCGGCAGATTCTGATGCTTTGGGGACCGCAGAGCGACCTGATGCGCGATCCGCGGTGGGGACGCAGCGAAGAGGTGTACGGCGAAGACCCGTTCTTTAACGGAACGATGGCTACGGCGTTTATTCACGGCTTGCAGGGGGACAATCCGAAGTACTGGCAGGCTGCGGCGCTGCTCAAGCATTTTCTGGCGAATGAGAATGAGGACCACCGCGATGTTTCGTCCTCGAACTTCGACGAGCGGCTCTTCTGGGAGTACTACTCGGTGCCGTTCCGGATGGGCTTTCTGGATGGCGGCGCGAAGGCGGTGATGGCGAGCTACAACGCGTGGAACGGCACGCCGATGGCGATCAATCCGATTCTGAGATCGATTTTGCGCGAGAAGTGGGGCGTGCAGATTATTTCGTCGGACGGCGGGGCGGTGAAGCTGCTTTGGGCTTCGCGGCATTTGTTTAAAGACCAGCAGGAGGCGGTGGTGGCCTGCCTGAAGGCGGGGATCAATCAATTCCTCGATGTCTATGCCGACCAGACGAAGGCTGCGCTCAAGGATGGCGAGATTACAGAGGCGCAGATTGACGATCTGCTGAGGCCGAAGTTCCGCGTGGCGATCAAGCTGGGATTGCTGGACCCGCCGGAGATGGTGCCTTATTCGACGATCAAGGCTGGAGACGGTCCGGCACCGTGGGATTCGGCGGCGTTTCATGCGATCTCGAAGAAAATGGCGCTGGAGTCCGTGGTGCTGCTCAAGAATGAGAACAATTTTCTTCCCCTGAAGAAAGACAGCGTCAAGTCCATTGCGGTGGTTGGGCCGCTGGCGAACACCGTCGAGTGGGACTGGTACGGCGGCACGCCTCCGTATAAGGTGACGCCGCTGGACGGCATCAAGACCGCGCTTGGGCCGAACGTAAAGGTGAACTTTGCGGCGGACGATACGGACGGCGCACTGGTGGCGGCGCTGAAGAAGTCGGAGATGGCGATTGTGGTGATTGGGAATAATCCCACGTGCGGTGATGAGGCGCAGGCGTGGTATGACACGTACGAAGGCGGCGGCGTGACGCTGCCCTGCACGAACCCGAGCGACGGGCGCGAAGGGCGCGACCGGGAGAGCATCGACACGACGCAGGAACAGATTGTGAAGCAGGCGTACGAGGCGACGAAGGGGAAGGTTGTGGTGGTGCTGGTTTCGAGCTTTCCGCTGGCGATCAACTGGACCGAGGCGCATGTGCCGGCAATTCTGCAGATGGCGCACTCATCGCAGGACGAAGGCACGGCGCTGGCCGAGGTGCTCTTTGGCGATTACAACCCGGGCGGGCATCTGGTCGAGACCTGGCCGAAGTCGCTCGACCAGTTGCCGCCGATGATGGATTACAACATTCGCGACGGCAAGACCTATATGTACTTCAAGGGCGAGCCGCTGTATCCGTTTGGGTTTGGGTTGAGCTATACGACCTTCAAGTATGCGAACCTGCGGACGAGCGCGGCGCGCGTGGCGAAGGATGGCGCGGTTACCGTCAGCGTGGATGTGACGAATACCGGCAGCCGGACGGGCGATGCGGTGGTGCAGCTTTATGTGAAGCATCTCGGCTCGAAGGTTTCGCGGCCGAACGAAGAGCTGGAAGGATTCAAGCGCGTGACGATTGCGCCGGGCGAGACGCAGACGGTGGAGATTCCGCTGAAGGCTTCGGCGCTGGCTTACTGGGATGAGAAGATTCACGATTTCCGCGTGGAGAGCGAGCCGGTGAAGCTGATGGCGGGGGACTCGTCGGCGGATTTGCCGGTGAGTGCGGTGCTGCGGGTGGAGTGAAAAAGGCAGGGATTAGGGATTAAGGGATTAGGGATTAGGGGGTGCGCCGAACAGGGCACCCCTTATTCTTTTGGATTGAATGGTTTGCGGGGATTCCGACGGGAGTTTAGACCTGAAAAATCAGGGTTGATTTCTCTTCAATTTATTTCGATATCTTTTTTTTGCTCGAAATGATCATTTTTGTAGACAAATTAATCAATCTGCAATTACTGTGTTGCCACGCAGGCATTGTGAAATCCCTGTAAGGCAAAACTTGCGCAAAGACGGCCTGGACCGTCCGCGCGGGAATCAGGAAACAAACACAGGAAACGAGGCATCGCATGAAACAGAACTTCCTTCGGATCGCACTGGGATGCGCACTGATGTGCGTGCTGTGCGTCTCCGTTGCCATTGGCCAAACCGTAACCGGCTCGATAACGGGCGTTGTGACCGACACGAGCGGCGCGGTCATTCCCGGCGCGACGGTGACGGCGCACGACGTAAACACTGGCGTGGATACGCCGACAACAACCAACGCGGCAGGCGTGTATCACATCGAGAACCTGCCCATGGACCCTTATACGGTGGCGGTGAGCTCGGCGGGATTCAAGACGACGAAGGTGCCGCAGTTCTCGCTGGAAGCGCTGCAGGCGGCAACCTTCAACGTGAAGCTGGCGGTAGGCGGCTCGGCAACGACAGTGTCTGTAAACGCGGCCGCTCCCATTCTGGATGCGCAGGACTACACGATCAGCAGCACGTTTACCGCGAACACGATCACGAACTTTCCGCTGAACGGGCTCGACTTCAGCGCGCTGACGCTGTATGTGCCGGGCGCGACATCAACCTATGGCACGACGGGAACCACGAACTATGGGCGCGACACATATTACAGCGACTCGATCAACCTGAACGGCAACCGCGCGCAGGCCAACAACTACACGCTTGAAGGCATCGACATGAACGAAACCTTCAACAACGAGATCGGGTACAGCCCGGCTCCGGAGGCACTGGGCGAGGTAACGGTACTGACGGCGAACTCGCCGGCGGATTTCGGCAATGTGAACGGCGCGGGCGTGGTGAGCGTGCTGAAGAGCGGCACCAACCACTTCCACGGTTCGGCTTATGGTTATGTGCAGGACTACCGGTTTAACGCCAACTCGTGGCAGAACGACAACCAGACGCCGGTGGTTGCGAAAAACCCTTTTTCGCAGGACCAGTTCGGCGGCACGCTGGGCGGACCGATCCTTCACAACAAGCTGTTCTTCTTTGTGGATTACCTTGCATCGAGGCACCACGTTGGCGGCGAAAGCTACACCAGCTTGCTGACCGCGAAGATGCGCACCGGCGACTTCTCCGAGGTGCTGGCGGCCGACGGCCCGGTGAACGGCCAGTTGTATGATCCGCTGAACAACAACCAGCCCTATGCAGGCGACCAGGGCGTTCCGATCAACAACCCTGTGATGCAGTTCCTGCTCGCCCACCCGAGCCTGTATCCTGAGCCGAACGCCGCTCCGGGCGACGGCATCGCAGAGAACAACTACCAGGGCAAGTCGCGCACCTACAGCGCCAACAACCAGGGCGACATCAAGATCGAATACGACAAGAGCGACCGGGATAAAATTACCGGCTTCTATTCGATGGGCACCGCCTATAACGGCACCACGCCTCTGCTGGCGATCAGTTTCAGCGGACCGAACCTCTATCCCGACCACCTGGGCGGTGTGACGTGGGTGCATACCTTCTCGCCGGCGCTGGTGAACAAGGCGACGGCGGGCTTTACGCGTGTTGTGTGGGCGCAGAACTACAACGTGGACTCAACCGGCCTCTTTGGCGACAAGGGCAACTCGGTGGTGGGCATTACTTTCCCCGACCAGACGATTCCAGGCTACTCGTCCCAGAATATGGGCCTGTTTGCCGGCGGCAATAATGACCAAGGCGGCGGACTGATCGACAACACGTGGACCTACAACGACGCGCTGGGCTGGGAGCACGGCAAGCACTACTTCAGCATCGGATTTTCCGCGCTGCGCTACCAGAATAACTATCCGACGGCGAACAACGACGGCTACCTGGGCTCGCTGGGTTACACGGGGCAATTTACAGAGAACTCGGCCACCGGGACGGGCGGCTACGGGCCGGCGGACTTCGTGCTGGGCCGCGTCTACTCGGCGGCGGCCACGCTGGCCGCGGTCAACGTGGGCCAGCGGCAGTGGCGCACGGGCTTCTACTTCACCGACGACTACAAGATGACGCCGACCCTAACCATCCATTATGGATTCCGGTACGAAATTGACCAGCCGTGGTGGGAGCAGAACAACAAGACGGGCAACGTAAATACGACCACGGGGCAGCTTCTCTACGTGCACG
>JASHPD010000250.1 GCA_030038315.1 Acidobacteriaceae bacterium | reverse complement strand
TACCAGGAAGACGTAGAGCCCTGATCGTCCATGCCGGGAAATGCGTAGCCGGTATGGTCGCTGCCGTACATCTCCTCAAGAATCTGCCGCACCAGCTTCTGCGTCTTCCAGGGCTGGCCGCCCCAATCGTAGTAGTAAGCGGCCTGCTGGTCCGGCTGGTTGCCTTGTACGTACTGGCCGATTACGCCCGTGCAATCGCGGCAGATTCCCTTTGCGGTATAGGGTGTCGAGAAGAATGCGTCGAGTTTGGCGTCGAATTTTTCGCGGCCGCCAAGCAGATTCATGAGTCCGCGCACATCGTGCGGAACGAGCCAAAGAGTTGACCAGCCCGATGCCTCTTTCATCATGAAGTTGTAATAGGGCTCGCGCGGATCGAAGGGTGAGATCCACTTGCCATCCTCAGTTCTTCCGCGCATGAAGCCGACAGAGGGATCGAAGACGTTTTTGTAATTGTGTGCGCGCTTCAGAAACATCTGATAGTCGTCTTCTTTGCCCAGCCGCCTGGCGTATTGAGCAAGCGCATAATCATCCCAACTGTATTCGAGCGTTGTTGCCGCTCCGGCTTTGCCTCCGGCGTAGGGCGGGCTCGGGTTACCGTTGGGGATGACGTCGGAGATCCATCCACGCTGCATGTATTCGGCGAGGTAACTGCGCGGACCGCTGGGGTCCATGGCGTTCTTGCGGAGATACGGATAAACTGCGGCCCAATCGAAATGAAGCCCGCGCTTCCAGTCGCCGAGATACATGAAAACGGCGTTGTCACCGTGGAACGATGTGGCCATATAGCCGGTCTCGCGCGCGCGGTCGAGCTGCGAGCGCAGGATATCGATCTTGGTCTTTGGCTCAAGCAGCGTGAGCAGAACGATCTGGTTGCGGCCGGTATCCCAGAAAGGAACCGTGTTATAGCGGTCGTATGCGGCGGTTTCGATCCTGCCTTTGAGATCGATAAACTGCTCGCCTTTTTTCGCAACCAGTTGCGGGCTGTCAAAGGAGTGATAGAGGGTGGAATAGAAAAGCATCCGCTGCTTTTCCGTCCCGCCGCTCACTTCTATCGTGTCTAACTTGGCGGCCCACGCATTCTCCGCGGCGTGTTTGACGGCCTCGAAGTCCCAGCCGGGATCTTCGTTCTGCAAGCGCGCCTGTGCCTGTTCATAACTGAGGCCGGATGCGACTTTCACGAGAACCTGCTCATCCGCGGTGGTGGCGTAACGCACATACGCGCCTGCGAATGGACCAATGATTGCACGGTTCGCCGGCTCAACATCGCTAAAGCCTAGAAGGGGCCAACCGCCGTGGGATGGAATCTGTTTGAAGACGCCGAAAGTTACAAATGGCCTGGAAAACTCGGCGATAAAGTATGTTCTGCCATCCTGCGATTTGCCTTGCACGGTGTGGTCATTCACGACATCCACCTCTCCGCCGGAGAAGCCGAGGTCGAGAAGAATGTTGGCCTTTTGCGTCTGCGGAAAGGTGAAGCGGAAGATGCCGGTCCAGGTGGTCGCGGTCATCTCGGCTCGTGTACGGAAGTCGTCGAGATAGACGCTGTAATAACCGGGCGATGCCTTTTCCTGTTTTTTGTCGTAGACGGAACCGCTGCGCTCGGGCGGCACAGTCCAGTCGCCTACGATGGGCATGATCGTGGGGCTTTCGCCGGCTCCGCTGGAAAAACCGTACATGGTTCGGTTGGGATAGAAGTACGATGCGCGGATGCCGGCGGGATAGCTCAGATCGAGATTGGCGTTGATGGGTGCAAGCTCCGTGGAGCTATGCGGCAATCGCGCTCCCGGCGATGTGAAGCCGGAGTACAACTGCTCGCCTGGCGGCGGAGCGTTGCCGATGAGTTTCTGATTGTCGAGCGGCGCCGTGCCGACGAGGCCATTCGCATAATCAAGCGGTGTTTTGCCGGGCTTTGTCGCGCCTTGCGCGTTGCACAGCGAAATGGAAACGAATGCCGTTAGAACGGAGAGGCCGAGAGGCCGCAATACTCCACGTGCTTCCATCATTCAATTCACTCCCTGATGCAAAAGAAGGCAGGCAACAAGAAAGCGCCGCCTGCCAAGAGGCTCCGTAAAACTCCCGCCGCTTAAGCGGCCGGAACAAGCGTGATGGCGAGAACGACAACATCGCGGTTTGCAGGCAGGCTGATGCTCTGCACGGTTTTGCCGGAGTCGAGCGGGAAGGAATAGGCGTGCGTATAGAACGGATTCGCATCCTTGCTTCCGTCGCCCGAGGTCCGATACTGCATTTCCTGTGCAAGCGACTCGCCCTTTGCGCCGCCCGGATCGGACCAGTCGCTGAGCGATTGCGTGAACGATGCGGAAGTTCCGTCGGTGTAGCTCACGGTAAAATTCTGCATCTCCTGCTCCCCATTGAGGCCGACGGCGAGCAGGCGTACACTGCTGAATTTGCCCGAAGGCAAAGTTACGGTCTTGCCGGTCACTGCATCAGGAGCGTTGGCCGGGCCGAGCTTAAAGGCGACTCCCGCGCCTATTTCTTCCGCGCCAGCCTGCTCGGCCGAAAAAGCGTTAGCGTCATTGTCGATGCTGTTGTCGGCGCCGAACTTTGTGCCGTCCTTGTAGATTGCGGTCAGGTTGTATGCAGAGGAAAGATCGACGGGAACAGTTCCGCTAAGAATCTGCGTGACTTCCAGCGTGGAGGTTACAGCGTGTGAGACGTTGCCTGAGGTTGCCGTGATAGTGAACTGCGTTTTCCCCGGCGCGGCAGTCTTGTCTGCCGTGAAAGTAACGGCCGCCGAGCCTGTTTCCGTGAGCGGAACGAACGAGGCGGTTACACCGGCAGGCAGGCCCGCGGCTTCCAGATGAACCGGAGCGCTCAGATCGCCGCGTGGAATCACGATCACGTCGCTGCTGACCGTTTTTCCCTGCGACACGGAGATGTTTTGCGATGCCGTGGAAAACGAAAAATCTGCCGGTCCGGCATTCGGCGAGGGCAGAACATCGTAAAGTGGATGCGCCGGTCTGGTTTCCGGATTTTCCTCCGCGACGGAGATGGCAAGAATGCGCACCTTGTCATTGTCAGGCAGCTTCAACGTGGCAGTTCCGGGCGGAAGATCGAGCGCATACCCAAAGAGATACGAGTAGGAGTAAGCAACATTCTCACCGGCGGCATTGTGGTGATGGTCGCTATACCACGCGAGGTCGGC
>JASHPD010000249.1 GCA_030038315.1 Acidobacteriaceae bacterium | reverse complement strand
ACCTGATCCGCCTCCGCCTACGCAAGAAGAAGATGCTCAAACTGAAGACGCGGGAAGTGATCGGCAAAGCATACAGCGAGGCCGAGAAACAGCGCATGTTGGAAGAAGCGGCCAAAGCACGGTCGCCGCACATTTACCTTGCTCTGACACTGGCCCTCAACGCCGGAATGCGCGATGGCGAGATTAAACGGCTGACCTGGGCACAGATCCACTTCGACAAAAAGTATCTCGCTGTGGGCCGCGCCAAGACGCCGGGCGGAGAGGGCCGGACGATTCCGCTCAACTCCGACCTCTTTGCCGTGTTCTCGGATTACGTCGAGTGGTACAAGCACAAGTTCGGAACAACGGAGCCGGAGTGGTACGTCTTCCCCTTTGGTTCCCCACAGCCGACCGATCCGAAGAAACACGTCACCACACTCAAGACGGTCTGGACCAACATTCGTGCCAACGCGGGTATAAAAGGCCGGTGGCACGACAACCGGCACACGCTCATCACCGAGCTTGCCGAGAGCGGCGCGGGCGATCAGACGATCATGGACATTGCCGGCCACGTCTCGAAGCAGATGCTCAAGCATTACAGCCACATTCGGATGGAAGCGAAGCGCAACGCGCTGGAGACGGTGGTGCAGAAACGGGCCACGTCAACGACCGAAGAAAATGGGTCGCAGGAGCACGCAAAATCACCCGTGATTACGCAGGTTTTTGAAGGGGAGTACCCACAAAAGTCCCCACAGTCGGGTGTTTTTGAAGGTCATCGGGGAGTTTACAGGCGGCGTAAGTCGTTGAAAATAATTGGCTCCTCAGGTAGGACTCGAACCTACAACCCTTCGGTTAACAGCCGAATGCTCTGCCATTGAGCTACTGAGGAGTGACTGGCGCTCGATTGTCCATCTCCAAAGTAACAGACCCCGGCGGGTGCGTCAAAGCCCCCACGGCTGTCTGCGCCGCACCTCCGCACCGGCTTTGGCAGCACGGCTCATTTACCATGAGAGCAGGAGTTCCCATTTTGAAATTACAGATTCCTAACGGCGCCTTTCGCGCCTATCTTTTTGACTGCGACGGCACGGTCGTCGATTCCATGCCTCTGCATTACGTCGCCTGGAAGCGCGCGCTGGGCGAGTGGGGCTGCACCTATGAAGAAACGCTCTTTTATGAATGGGGCGGGCGTCCCATCCGCGAAATCATCGGCCTGCTCAACGAGCAACAGGGGTTGAATATGCCCGTCGAAGAGGTCGCCGTCCGCAAGGAGGAGTACTACTTCGAGCTTTTGCCGCAGCTTAAGGCCGTTCCCGAGGTCGTCGAGCATATCGACGCCATGCACGGCAAAATTCCCTTTGCGATTGCTTCGGGCAGCCGCCGCGATTCCGTCGAAAGCTCGCTGAAGATCACCGGGCTGATCGACAAATTCGACGTGCTGGTCTGCGCCGACGACTACAGGCAAGGCAAGCCCGCGCCGGATTGCTTCCTGCTTGCGGCGGAACGCCTCGGCGTCGATCCCAAGGACTGCCTTGTCTTTGAGGACACCGATCTGGGCATTGAAGCGGCAACCGCGGCCGGCATGGCTTCTGTAAAGGTGCCCTTGCCATTGGAGCGTCAACTGGTCAGCTAGAGCAAAACCACAGTAACTGTATCCTTTTGTGGCTTTGTGGAAAGTGGATTTTTCTTGAGGAAAAATCCACTCAGCAGTTGTGGCTTCGAGATATACCTACTGTGGTTTTGCTGTAGCCGCCGGTATAAATACAGCCGCTGGGGCAGGTCTCACGCAACTTCGCCTACAAAATCAGCGGCTTCTGTTGCAAAACCGCGGTTATCAGCGGATTCCGACGATCTTATGCGTCTGCACGCTCAGCCGCCACTGCGGATGCTCCATGCAAAAGCGGATTGCCGCGGCGGTATTCGCTTCGCGCACGGGGCCATCCATCGGCTGCAGGAAGAAGTGCTTGAAAGCCCGCTTTTCAAAAGCTGGCGGCAACGCCTCCGGCTGCGGGTAAACCAGCTTCAACTCATCGCCCGTGGCCTGCACCAGCGGCGCGCCGGCCTTTGGGCTGACGCAAATCCAGTCGAGGCCGGCAGGCGCGACGACAGTGCCGTTTGTCTCAACAGCGATCTCAAAACCGCGCGCGTAGAGCGCATCGATCAGCGGCGCGTCGAGTTGGAGCAGCGGCTCGCCGCCGGTGCATACAACGAATCGCCTGCCGCCTGCGTCTTTCGCGGCCCACTCGCGTGCAATAACGTCAGCCAGCGCTTCTGCAGTTTCGTATTTGCCGCCTTGGGTGCCGTCGGTGCCGAAGAAATCCGTATCGCAGAACTTGCAGACCGCCGTTGCGCGGTCGGTCTCGCGGCCAGTCCAGAGATTGCAGCCGGAGAAGCGGCAAAAGACCGCGGCGCGGCCGGCCTGCGCGCCTTCGCCCTGGAGCGTAAAGAAGATTTCCTTGACGGCGTAGGTTTTGGCGGCGGGTGTCTTGATTTCCGATTTCATCGGACTGCCTGAGCCTTCGTTTCCGTGTCGGCGTAGTGAAGAGGATCTTCGATACCGTTCTCGCGGAAGCCTTTTTTGCGCAGGGTGCAGGAGTCGCAGGCGCCGCAGGGCGTGCCGTCGGGCGCGGGGTCGTAGCAACTGCTGGTGAGCGCATAGTTGACGCCGAGTCTGAGGCCGGTGCGGATGATCTCGGCCTTGGTCATCTGCATCAGCGGCGTGTGAATCTTCAGGTTCTGATGGCCTTCCACGCCGGCTTTGGTGGCGAGGTTGGCCATGACTTCGTAAGCCGCAATGTACTCGGGGCGGCAATCGGGATAGCCGGAGTAGTCGAGCGCATTCACCCCGATGAAGACATCGCTTGCACCGAGAACTTCCGCCCATGCGAGCGCGAAGGAGAGAAAAATCGTGTTGCGTGCGGGAACGTAGGTGATCGGGATGCCGTGCTCCATCTCGTCCGCCGCGCGATTCTTCGGGACTGCAATCTCGTCAGTCAGTGCCGAGCCGCCGAAGAGGCGCAGGTCGATCTGGGCGATGCGGTGATCGACAGCGCCGAGGGCCGCGGCAACACGCTTTGCGGATTCAAGCTCAACCGAGTGGCGCTGGCCATACAAGAACGAAAGCGCGTAGGGCGCGTAGCCCTGCTCGCGGGCGATGGCCAGCACAGTGGCCGAATCAAGACCGCCGCTGAGTAAGACGACTGCCGGTTTTTGCCCCGATTTTTGTATCGTTTCGCTCACTCTTTCCATGGTAATTCAGCTTGGCTCTCTTGTTTACCGTGGACAGCGGTTTCTGAAGTTGCCTGTTTTGTTTGGGTTGGCGGTGATCTCACAGCTCCTGTGGAGATTCTGTGGAGTCTCTTTCCTGTGCGGCTGTGGAAGTGCGTTTTGTAACTCGATGATTTTGATTGGGTTGCGTCTCCTGTTTTGGATTTCTATGCACAGCG
Source organism: Acidobacteriaceae bacterium (assembly GCA_030038315.1). Lineage (GTDB taxonomy): Bacteria > Acidobacteriota > Terriglobia > Terriglobales > Acidobacteriaceae > Telmatobacter. The sequence goes on along the minus strand of JASHPD010000249.1, from coordinate 1,907 downwards.
GCACATAGATGGCGATTGCGGGGTTGGTCATCGTTTCAAATTAAGTTATTTATTTTCAACTATTTGAAAAATCTGAGCGCAAAAATGGGCTCATTCGTGTTTTTCCACTCCCAGATGGGTCGAGCCTGAATGCAAAAAGCCCGGTTCCGGGGAACCGGGCTTTCTCTTTTTCCTGCTGATTTAAGTGTGGCATATTCGGGCATAATTCTTTGCAAAATTGAGCGAGGTTTTTTGTGGGAGGGAAAAGGAATTGCTATCCCACCCTTGGCGCAAAGAACGCGCCAAGGATGGGGCACCCGCGCGCCCGGCAAAATTTGGCGAGATTTTTTGTGCGAAGGAAATGGGATTGCTATCCCACGTCCCCAAATGCGGGGGACATGGGGCACCCGGCTGGATGGCTGGTGTTGGCGAAAGGCAAAAGCAACCGCAGATCCTTCCCTCCACCTGAAGAACGGCTACGGTCAGGATGACATCGCTGAGAGGATGGTTTTTCTGTTCCCTGTTCCCTGTTCCCTGTTCCCTGTTCCCTAATCCCTGTTTCCTGGTCTGTGTTCCCTGTCCTGCCGCGTGTCTGATAGCGTGGGAGCCGATGCCGTCCGCGCCGAATTCTTCCCTGGAACCTGAAAACACTTCGCATCCGCCGGCGGTCTTTGCGGGGTTTTCGAGCTGGCTGCTCGATGCCTTCGATTTCTTCCTCGTCACTTTTACGCTGACGGGGATTGCGAAGGAGTTTCACAAGACCGATGCGGAGATGGCGCTGGTCATTACGATGACCATGCTCTGCCGGCCCATCGGCGGGTTTCTCTTCGGGCTGCTGGCGGATCGCTATGGGCGGAAGATTCCGCTGATGCTGAATGTGGGCTCCTATGCCGTGGCGGGGATACTGACGGCGATGGCTCCGAATTATCTTTCGCTGCTGGTGATCCGCGCGGTCTTCGGCGTGGTGATGGGCGGGACGTGGGGCGTGGGGACTTCGCTGGCAATGGAAGGCGCGGCGGCGGCGCGGCGCGGGCTGCTCAGCGGGGTTTTGCAGGAGGGGTACGCTGCGGGCAACGTGCTGGCTGCGGTGCTTTACTTCTTTCTGCATGGCCTCGGCTGGCGATGGCTCTTTCTCCTGACGAGTTTGCCGGCGATTCCGCTGGTTTTCTATATCGGCTTCAAGGTGGATGAGTCTGCCGTCTGGCGGAAGACGGCGGTGAAGGTCGCGTGGGGCGCGCAGTTTCGGGAAATTGCGCGGCACTGGAAGCTCTTTGCCTATCTGCTGGCGTTTATGACGATGATGATGTTTGCTTCGCATGGCACGCAGGATATGTATCCCACCTTTTTGCAGCGGGACTGGCATCTGGGCGCTTCGATGCGGGCGGCGATTACGGCGATCTCCGGAGTGGGCGCGATCCTGGGTGGCATTGTGGTGGGGCATTACTCCGACAAAAAGGGGCGCAGGCGTGCGATGATCGCGGCCTTCGTGCTCGGAGTGGCGCTGGTTCCGCTGTGGGCTTATGCGCCGAATGCGTTTCTGCTCACCGCCGGTGCGTTTCTCATGCAGTTCATGGTGCAAGGCGCGTGGGGCGTGATTCCGGCGCATCTGGCGGAGCTTTCGCCGGATTCGGTGCGGGCTACGCTGCCGGGGTTTGCTTACCAGCTTGGGGGCGTGATTGCCAGTTCTGTGGTTTATCTTGAGGCGCTGTATGCGCATCGGACCAGTTACGCTACGGCGATGGCGCTCACCGCCGTGAGTGTGTTTGTGCTGGCGATTGTGATGGCGGCAGTGGGGCGGGAGCGGCATAGGCTGGAGTTTGGGGTGGGAAGTTAGTGCGATAGCGCTGGTATTTCATCCGCCGTCAAAGCATGTCCGGGTGTAAGCCCTGTCTTCGCTATTAAGAGTTGCATAACATCATTCCGGATGT
>JASHPD010000248.1 GCA_030038315.1 Acidobacteriaceae bacterium | reverse complement strand
AATCCCCAGAGCGTCTGGTCCCAGTTGCCGCCGGTAATCCAGTGTCCCGGCTGCATCTGCTCCGCAACTGCCTGTACCAGGTAGAGCATTTCCTTGAGTGAGTGCACGCCAGTTAGATCGACATGTATCTTCGTCTGGCCCGCCATGCCGAGGTGCAGATGCGCATCGTTGAAGCCGGGAAAGATGTACGTGCCGGTGTGTGCCGTGTCCACGTCATGCACGCGCGTCTGCGGCCCGGCGAATTTGCGAATCTCCTCCGTCGTTCCCACGGCGAGAATTTTCCCGCTCGCCACGGCCATTGCTTCGACAACCTGCGGCCTGTCCTGCTCAAAGCCGATGCCGGTGTAAATCCTCGCGTGGATGTAGATGTCGTCGGCTGCCTGCACTTTGGGAGCCGGTACAGACTGGGCCAGCGTAAAAGACACGGCAGCCGCGAAGAAGACGAGTAAGGCGGCAGGGAAACGCATGGGGGGAGTGTAACAGGCGAGCTAAATCTCCACCGCATGGTGCAGCGTTGCCAGGGCGAGCAGGAGAATCCGTCTGAGCGCAAGCTCGCGTCCACGCGGAGAGTACCACTCGGCCAGCGTGTGCGCACCGCCTCCATCGCCGCCCGCGCCCAGGGACAGCGCAGGCACGCCGAGCGAGAGCGGCAGGTTCGCGTCGGTCGAGCCAAGACGCAGCGTGGTGACGATGCCGAGCAGGCGGTCCACGGCGCGCAGCGCGTCGAGCAGGGAATTATCCGCGGGAAGCGCGGCTGCGGGACGGTTGCCGATGGTTTCCATGCGAAAGACGAGCTTGCCGCGCCGCACCGGATACGATCCTGTGCTGTTGGCCTTCATCACCGCGTCTTCGACGGCGCGATGCAGCGCGACCTCCAGCCGCACCAATTCCTCCGCGCTTGTGGAGCGGAGATCAATCGCCGCGGTGGCCGACTCGGGAATTGAGTTCACGCTTGTTCCGCCTTGAATTGTGCCCAGGTTCAGGGTCGTCCTCGGCTCACGCGGCAGCGGCGTCTCGGCAAGCGCGGCGAGCGCGCTCGCCAGCGCTGTGATGGGGTTCGGCGTTCCAGCATCGGTGAAGCTGTGGCCGCCTGGGCCGCTGATGGTGACGCGGAAGCGGCGGCTGCCGACGGCCTGCGTTACCGCGCCGTCGCTGCCTGCGCCGTCGAGCACAATATGCGCGGCCACGCGCGCCGCAAGGGGATTGTGCGCGTAAAAATGGCGCACGCCGCGCAGATCGCCTTCGCCTTCTTCACCCACATTGCCGAGAAAAACAAGCGGTGCGGGAATCTCAAAGCCGGAATGCGCCAGCGCGGCGGCAACGGCCAACAGCCCGGCAATCCCCGCGCCGTTGTCGCTGGCGCCGGGCACTTCGAGCCGGTCTTCCCCATTTGTTTGCCGCAAAACCGGATGCAGAGGTGTGCCGGCGGGGAAGACCGTGTCGAGATGCGCGGAAATCACCACCACCGGGCCCGAGCTTTCGGCATCGAGATGCGCGGCAGGCAGCCACGCTGTCACGTTGCCGATCGCATCGGTCTGGATTTGTTCGAGACCGATCTCGTTAAAACGCCCGGCAATCCATGCTGTGCGCGCCTGCTCGCCAAAGGGCGGCGCGGGAATCGAGCAGACCTCCGCCTGCCAGTCGAGAATTGTCCTGGGATTGAGATGAAACCACGCAAAGGCCGCATGAATCTGCCGCTGCGATGCAAGCGACGTAATGCGCGAGAAGGCCGATGTTGGCGAAGATGCGGGCATGGGTCTGCATTCAGGGTAGCAGGCGTGGAATCGCAGGCGCAGGTCACCGCTCTTCGAGCAATCGTCGCATCAGCAGCGATTGCAGATTTCTCCGCCCATCCACAATGGCGTGAATCACCACTTCGCGCGCCGTGACCTCGTAGATCACGCGATACGGCTTGAGGAAGACCTGCCGGAATCCGCTCTCCGTGTCCGGAGGCAATTCGCCGGGCCGCGAACCGCGCAGCGGCATCGAGGCAATCTTTGCCGCTGTCTCGGAAAGACGGTTGAGCACGTAATCCGCCTTCTCCGGCGAATCATGCTCCGCACTCCACTGGCAGATTTCTTCAAGATCGCCGAGTGCTGCGCGTGTAATCCGGACCGCGTAGCTCATCTCTGCGCGGCCCTGCGCTTCGGCTCCTGTGCGGAGGCGATCCGTTTGCGCAGCTTCCCGATCGCCTGATCCAGCGGATATGTTTCCCCGCGCTTCGCCTGCTTGCGGCCAATAGCCAGCATCTGCAGCAGCGCCAGCGTCTCCTGCGATTCCTCGTAGGAGCGTACATCCATCAGCACCGCGCGCGCCTCGCCGTTCTGCGTAATCACAATCGGCTCGCGGCTGTCGTCCAGATGGTCCAGAACCTCGGCGGCGTTGGCCTTGATATAGCTGATCGGCTTGATCTGCGTCGAGTAGCGCATGGCAGACTCCTTAAAGACCAAATATAGTCCGATTGCGCAAGCTGTGCAATCAAAGACTAATCGCCGTATTCCACCGAATGCAGAAACAGCCCGCGCGCCGGAGCCGTGGGGCCGGCAGCGGATCGCGCTTGCGCGGCAATCATGGCGGGGATCGTCGATGCCGGTGCATATCCGCGCCCTGCGTCCAGCATTGTGCCTACGATGTTCCGCACCATGTGGTGCAAAAAGCCATTGCCGCACACGCGGTAGATGAGCACTGGGCCGTCGGGTGTTTCCTGCCTGTGCCACTCCGAGCCGAAGATCGTGCGTACTGCGTTTTTCTGAGGCACGCCGTCTTCGTCTTCAACGGCCGCTTCGGTTCCGCGCGTAGCCAGATCGGGATCTGTGGCCGCAAAGCTGAGAAAATTATGCGTGCCAAGGAAATGCCGCGCTGCTTCCTTCAGCGCATCCAGATCGAGCGGCCAGGGAAACGGGTACACATAGCGCGCCAGAAATGGCGGGCAGATCAGCCGTGACAACTCCGTCCCGTTTTTTCCATCCCGGCTGCGTTCCAGGAAGATGCGATATTCATAGGTTTTTGCGACGGTGGAGTGCCGCGCATGAAAGCCTTCCGGCACTTGCGCGGCAGAAACTACGCGGATGGCCTCGGGGAGCGTCCGGTTGAGGGCAAGCACCAGGTTTTCCGCTGGAATCTTCGCCTCCAGTACGAAGCTGGCCACCTGCGCCAGCGCATGGACCCCTGTGTCGGTGCGTCCTGAGCCCTGCGGCAGCGGCGCTTCGCCTGTTACCCGGCCGAGCGCTTCCTGCAATTCTCCCTGAATCGTTCGCAGCCCCGGCTGCATCTGCCAACCATGGAAATCTGTGCCGTCATAGGCAACGACCAGCTTCCAGTTTTTCGCCGTTCCAGTCACCGTTTCAGGGTATCTGATAAGGCCACGGGGCAAGAGCCTTGCGCGCGATATACTCAGGTATCCATGTGCTTGAAGCCGAATCGGCTGCGAAATTACGGGAACGAAATCCCGGTGCGGCTCGTATCGGTAAGAAAACCCGCCGGGAACGGCGCTTAAGCGGAAGGTTTTTTGCGGCAGGTTAGCGTCCGGCCGATATTCATCATGGCACCCCACATGCCTTAACAGAACCTGTGGAGAGGAATCATGCGTTTGTACGTGAAGGGTGTCCCGGAGCGTGTCTCAGGGCGTATCTCGAAGCGTGTCCAGAAAGGTTTCCAGTCGCGCGGCAGGGAAAACAGCACTCTGCGCGCGCTGGCTGCTGTTATGCTCACACTGGCCTCCGGCATTTCCATGCCGCCTGCGGCGCTGGCGCAGCAGGCCAACAAGGCCGCTTCCAACCTGCCGGCCGCGCCGGCTCCGGAGCAGACTACGTCATCGCTGCGCCAATCCCTGCGGGATTTTTCCAAGCCCGCCGGCACGATGCTTGGCAATCCCCTCAAGCCGTATCTGCCTACGCAGATTGACAAGGCCAGCTTTGTGAACTCGGTCCGGCTGGACAACCTGCTCAAGGACGGCAAGATTTACCTCAGTCTTTCGGATGCGCTGGCGCTGGCGATTGAGAACAACTACGACATTGCCATTGCACGCTACAACCTGGACATTGCGGATACGGACATTCTGCGCGCCCGCGCCGGCTCCACCCTGCTTGGCGTTAATTCCGGCGTAATCTCCAATACTCTCGGCGGAGCCACGTCCACGCTCTCGGCCGGCGGCGGTCCCGGCGGTACCACCGTCGGCTCCGGCGGCGCAGCTTCGGGCACATCGGGCATTGTGTCTTCCACCAACGGCGCAGGCCCCACGCCGGAAGCGCTCGATCCCACCGTGACCGGGACCATCCAGCTCGAGCGCGCCAAATCTGTGAACCTCGGTCTCCTCGAACCGAGCGTTTCCACGAACACCAATCAGTACAACTTCACCTATAACCAGGGATTCGTCACCGGCACGGCTTTGCAGGTGGCGTGGGACACCAGCCGTATCGCCAGCAACGGCTACAACAGCTACAGTCCGTATCTGAGCACCACCTTCAAGGCCACGATTACGCAGAATCTGCTCCAGGGCTTCGGCATCTACATCAACAAGCGGTTCATGTACCAGGCGATGAACGACCGCCGCATCGTGAACTCCAGCTTCCGCCAGCAGATTCTCTACACCGTCAACCAGGTTGAAAACATTTATTGGGGCCTGGTGAGCGCGTATGAAGACGTGCAGGCCAAGCAGCAGAAGCTGGACCAGAGCACGGAGCTTGAGAACGAAACGCAGAAGGAATTGCAGATCGGCACCATGGCTCCGCTCGATGTGGTCAACGCGCAATCCACCGTGGCCACGGACAAGCAGGCGCTTATCAGCTCGGAGAACACGCTTCAATATCAGCAACTCATCATGAAGCAAGCGATTGCGCGCAATCTGAGCGACCCTGGACTGATTGCCGCGCCGATCGTTCCCACCGACCGCATCAGCCTCGACGAGATTCCGGAAGAGCATGAGCCGGTGGACGAGCTTGTGGCGACGGCCTTCAAAAAGCGTCCGGAGCTCGAACAAGCTGTTCTCCAGCTCCGCAACGACGAAATCACGCTGAAGGGGGCAAACAACGCGCTTCTGCCCCAGCTCAACGTCTACGGCTTTTACAGCGGCAGCGGCATCGGCGGCTCACCCAATACGAGTTGCAACTTTGATGGTTTTCCTTGCGGCGCCACCACGGGAATCACCTATGGCACCGCCTTCAACGACCTGGTGAACAGCGCCGCGCCGGACAAAGGCATCGGCTTCAGCCTTACTGTGCCGCTCCGCAACCGGACCGCGCAGGCAGAGCAGGCGCGCTCGCTGCTTGAGTATCGCCAGGCCGAGCTGAGGCTTGAGCAGCTTTACACGGAGATTCGCATCCAGGTGGTGAACGCGCAGTACGCGCTGACCAACGACCGCGCGCAGGTGCTCTCCGCCCGCGCTGCCTACAAGTACAATCAGCAGAGCCTGGATGCCGAAGAGAAGAAGCTCCGCCTCGGCGCTTCGACTACGCAAAATGTCCTCGTGCAGGAGAGCGATCTTGCCACGGCGCGAAACAACCTCATCGCAGCCGAGGCCGCCTATGCCAAGGACCGCGCAGGCCTCTTCCAGATGCTGGCTACTACGCTGGACCACTACGGGATCAACCTTGGGGAGGCTGTTACCGGACAGGTTGGAACGACTCCCGCGGTTCCCGGCTTGCAGCCGGCCAGCGATATCCAAAAGCCGGCTTCGGCGCAGTAGGCTTGCGATTGATTTCCAATAAAGGCCCGGCCTTGCGCCGGGCTTTTTCTTTCCAGGCTCATCTTTCCGGCGTGTTATCTTCAGTGCAACCCCCGGAGGAGACTTCTTCATGATGCGACTCCGCTTTTGCGCTGTTTTTTGTGCCCTCTGCCTGTTTCTGACCGCCGGCCTTTCCGCTGGCGCCGCTGTCATCACCTCCGGCAAGGGATACCGCTTCCGCACCGGCGGCTGGACCTATGTGCATCTCGAAGGAACTCCCGCGGAAATCGGCTTTGAGCACGGCAGCCTGCTCAAAGACGAGATCGAGGACATGGTCGGCGTGATCCGGCTGGAGACGTGGCACAGCACCAAGCGCAACTGGGCTTTCTATCGCGAGGCCGCGCAGACGCAGCTCTGGCCGCACATTGAGCCCGAATACCGCGAAGAGCTGGAAGGCATTGCCAGGGGCGTTGCATCGAAGGGCTCGAAGCTCGATCTCTGGGATATTGTTGCGCTCAACGGCGGCATCGAGCTGCCGGAGTATTACGTTCCGTGGCTGGAGAAGCACTCCGGCAGGCGCGAGCAGGCTGCAAAGCATCCGCCGATTCTGCCGGATGGGCACTGCTCGGCCTTTATTGCCACGGGAAGCTATACGAAGGACGGCAGAATCGTCATTGCGCACAACAACTGGTCTTCTTACGCCGAGGGCGCGCGGTGGACGGTGATCTTTGACATCGTTCCGGCGCACGGGCATCGCATCCTGATGGACGGTGCGCCGGGGATTATTACCAGCCAGGACGACTTTGGGGTGAACGACGCCGGCCTGATGATTACCGAGACCACGATCACGCAGTTTGCGGGGTGGAATCCCAATGGGATTCCGGAGTTTGTCCGCTCGCGCAAGGCGATGCAGTACGCCAGCTCGATTGATGAGTACGCGGCCATTATGCGCAAAGGCGACAACGGCGGCTACGCGAACGACTGGCTGATCGGCGACCGCAAGACTGGGGAGATTGCCTATCTTGAGCTGGGGCTCAGGAACACTCCGCTGTGGCGGACCAGGGACGGCTACTTTGTCAGCTCGAACTTTGCGCGCGATCCCAAAGTGATTGCGACGGAAACCCCCGGCTTTGACCCGAAAAACATGCTCAGCTCCCCGAATGCGCGGCGCGTTCGCGCCGAAGAGCTTGTCCACGGATGGCGCGGGCGGATCGATGTTGAGCTGGCGGAGAAATTTCTTTCCGACCACGTGGACAGCTACACGGGGAAGGTCAATCCCGACGGGCGCTCGCTGTGCGGGCACATCGACCTCGATCCGCGCGGAGTTCCGGTGTGGGGTGACGGGCCTTACTATCCGGAGGGCGCGGTTACGGGCAAGGTCATGGACTCCGATATGGCGGCGAAGATGGAGCTGATCGGGCGCGCCGGGCATCCCTGCGGGGAGAATTTCTATGCGGCGCCGTTTCTGGCTGCGCATCCCGAGTACGCTTACCTGAAGCCGATTCTCAAGGATATGCCTTCAGGGCCATGGACCAAGTTTCGCGCGGGGGAGAAGCCTTAGAGCGGTTTTCCAGTTCGTATGAGGCATTTTAAGCGTGGTCCAAGGCGGCTTTTTCTTTAAGGAAAAAGCCACTTGGCAGTTGCGGTTTCACTCTACAGCAACTGGAAAACCGCTATAGTACGGGACTTGCTTTTCTCTGGTTCCTCGGTCCTTGTTCCCTTTGTTCCTGCTTCAGCGTTCTCTCTGGGGCTGGCGCTGGGGCTTGTGCATGGGGACTACCTGCACGGTTACATCGCGGACTTCGGAGAGGAAGCGGTTGAGGATGGAGCCGCGCAGGAGGATGTCTACGCGGGAGCGGGCGGACTGGCCGAAGACGACGTGGGAGATGCTTTCCTGCTGGGCGAAGCGGATGAGGGCGTTGGAGACGTTTTTGTCGGTGAGGGTGACGACCTTTGCGCCGAGGTCGCGGGCCATGCGCTCGTACTCTTCGAGGCGGTGGACGGCTTCGGGGTCCTGGTTGCGGCGGTCGCCGGGACGGATGACGTAAACGGCGTACCAGTTTGTGGCCAGACGGCCGGCGATGCGCGCGCCTACGCGCAGCAGGCGCTCGGCGCCGGGGCGCGTGCTGAGGCAGACCATGACTTTTTCCGGGACGGCGGCCTGTTCGAGGCCCTGGGTGCGGCGGTACTCAGCTTCGCGGCTGGAGACCTGCTCGGCGGTGGTGCGCAGGGCGAGCTCGCGTAGCAGATTCAGGTTGCCGATGCGGAAGAAGTTGGCGAGGGACTGCTCGATCTTTTCCGGGGCGTAGATTTTGCCCTGCCTGAGGCGGTCGCGGAGCTCGTTGACGGTGACATCGACGTTGACGACCTCGTCGGCGCGCTTGAGGAAGTTGTCGGGGACGGTCTCGCGGATGAGCGTGTTGGCGGAGCGGTTGACGGCGTCGTTGAGGGTTTCAAGGTGCTGGATGTTGACGGCGGTGAGGACGTTGATGCCGGCGTCGAGGATCTCGAGCACGTCTTCGTAGCGCTTGCGGTTGCGGCTGCCGGGGACGTTGGTGTGGGCGAGCTCGTCGACGAGGACGGTGCCGGGATGGCGGGCGAGGATGGCGGCCACGTCCATCTCTTCAAGCTCGACGCCGCGGTAAGGGATTTTCTTTCGCGGGATGATTTCGAGGTCGCCGATGCGGTCCTCGGTCTCCTTGCGGCCGTGGGTTTCAATGAGGCCGATGATAACGTCCGTGCCCTGCTCCTTGAGCAGGCGGGCGTCGTTGACCATGCGGTAGGTTTTCCCTACGCCGGGGGCTGCGCCGATGTAGATGCGCAGATTGCCCTGGTCCGGTTTGCGCTCGATCTGGAGTTCGGCCATCCCTTTTAACCTACCTCGACCGGATGATGCGTGGCATCGGCGGCTGCCACGGGGAGGGTGAAGCGGAAGGTGGTTCCGACGCCGAGCCGGCTTTCGACGGCGATCTGGCCGCCGAGATGCTCGACGAGACGGCGCACGAGCGCGAGGCCGAGGCCGGTTCCGGTTTCGGAGGAGGTGTTGAAGCGGTCGAAGATGGCAGCGAGGCGCTCGGCTTCGATGCCGCGGCCGGAATCCTTGACGGTGAACTGGACGAAGTTTTTGATTTCTTCGGCGGCGAGGAGGATTTCGCCTTCGGGCGGGGTGAATTTGAGGGCGTTGGTGAGGAGATTGTCGAAGATGGAGCGGACGGCGCGGCGGTCCGCGCGGATGAAGGAGAGATCGGCGTAGGCCTGGATCTCGATGTGCACCTTTTGCTGCGCGGCCTGGTCGGCGTAGCGGTCCTCGGCCTCGTGGAGCAGGGCGATGGGGCGGAGGTTTTCGAGCTTCATCTCGCGGCGGCCGGTGTCGATCTCGGCGACTTCGATGAGATCGCCCATGAGGTCATCGAGAATTTCGGCTTCCTTGCGGGTGGCGGCGACGAGCTCCGTTTGCAGGCTGGTGAGATCGCCGGCGTAGCCCTGGCCAAGGGCGTAGATGCCGCGGCGCAACTGGAGGAGCGGGTCGCGCAGCTTGCGGCTGGCTACGGCGATGAACTGCGTTTTGAAGCGGTCGGTGTTCTGGACGCCGGTGACGTCTTCGAGGGTGGTGACGGCGCCGAGGAGATGGCCGTCGGAGTCGCGCATGGGCGTGGTGCGCAGGCGGTAGCTGCGGTCGTGCTGGCCGATGCGCATGGGCAGGACGGCGGCGTCGCCTTCGGCGGCAATGGGTTTCTGCATCGCCACTGCGTCCCGGATAGCGGAGAGGATTTTGTCGCCGCCGGGGGTGTTGGCGAGCGCCATGCGGTCTCTGGCGGAGGGTCCGAGGAGCTCCGTTGCGGCCTGGTTAACCTTGAGCAGATGGCCTTTGGCGTCGGTGACGATGACGGGCTCGAAGATGGACTGGAGGACGGCGTCGGAGAGCTGGAACTCCATCTGGCGGCGGCCGGCTTCAGTGTCGCGCAGGTCGCGCAGGCGGATGGCGAGGCGGTTAAGCTCGGCGGCGAGGACGCCGGAGCTGTCATGCGCGGTCCAGGCGGAGCGGTGCTCGAGGTTTCCCTGCGCGATTTTTCTGGCGTCGCGGGCGAGGGTGCGCAACGGGGCGAGGACGGCGAAGACGGTTGCGACGGCGACGAGGATGGCGGCAACGGCGAGCACGACGGTGAGGCTGGGGTAGCGCGCGACGTCAAATGCCAGCCACACGGCCAGCCCGGCGAGCAGCGCACAGCCCAGAATCAGTCTTTGTGTCAGGTTCAGCATCGGCCGCGAGGTTTCTCAACCCTTATACTATGCGGACCGTGCCGGGCATCGGGAATCTGGCTTTGCGGGAGTCTGTGCGCTGAGGGCTTATGGCTGCGATTTAGGGAACCACGCGGGAAGCCAGGGCAGGTTGATAAAGAGCAGCAGCGTGAAGACGGCGATGCACAGGAGCAGCGCCAGCATCAGCTTGGGCTCGCGGTAGAGCTTTTCCGGGTTCTGCACGCTGCTTTCATGGCGGAAAGAGAGGCCGAAGTAGATGGACATGAGCCAGGCGACGATAGGGAAGGCGAGGATCAGCTCCATGCGATAGCGCATGATGAAGGCGCCGAAGAAGAGCATGGCCGTTGCAGCGTAAAAGAGGACGGAGTTGAGCAGCGACTCTTCCGTGTAATAGCGAAAGGAGCGGCGATAGCTTCCGGCGACGGCGTGGTCGTTGATCTGGCGGAACTCGCTGAAGCGCTTGAGGGCCATGAAGTAGGCGCCGAGCATCCAGTAGGAGAGCAGCAGCGAGAGCGGGGGGACGAGCGCGGTGACCATGTACCAGCCGAGCAGGAAACGCAGGGGATTGTTGACCGATTCGCTCAGTACGTCGATGTAGGGGAGATCCTTCGAGCGCATGGGGGGAATGTTGTAGATGCAGCCCATAAGCCAGAGCGCGAGCGCGCTGAGCAGGAAGCCGGCCGAGATGGTTGCGGAAAGCGCGAGGCCGGCGGCCATGAGGGCGATCCACTGGGCGTAGCTCCAGCCGGTGTGGACGAGCCCGCAGGCGGCGGGACGCGCGCACTTGGTGGGATGCAGACGGTCGTAGGGCGCATCGAGGATCTCGTTGAGGACGTAATTGCTGCTGGAGATGAGCGTGGCGGCGACGAGGCCGAGGAGCACGCGCCAGCCGAGCTGCCAGTTGAGCGGCTGGCGGGCGAGCGCGAGGCCGAGCACGATGCCGGGCAGGATGAAGATCTGCTTGATGGAGTGGTCGAGGCGCAGGATGTGGATGTGCGCGCGGGCGCGGGCGGCCAGTGTTGAGCCGGACGCGGCGGCCGGCGCGAGGCGGGGAAGGCCGGCCGGAGCGGTCACGGGAGCCGGTTCTGGGATGGCGCTGCCGGAGCGGGGGTTCTGCATGACCGCGCGATTTACGGGATTCGGCATACCGAAAGCATCCCATTATGCCAGGGGCAGGGCATACCGGCGGCCTGGGCATTGTCTACAAGGAGCCAGTCTACGCCGAACTCGGACTTGAGGCGCTCGAAGTCGGCGCGGTGGAAGTTTTTCCAGCCCTCCCGCGCCTTCACCTGCTGCCACCAGATGGGCTCGAGATTGGCCATTTTAATGACGATGGTTCCGTCCTTAATGCGGTCGGCGAGAACGCTGCGCTCGGCGAGGGGGCGAAAATCGTGTTCGTCGTTGCCGGGTGCGTCCATGTAGTCGGGATCGATGGCGAAGTAGGCGTCTTCGGGCGTATTGTTGCGAATCCACTGGTAGGCCTGCTCCCACGGGTTGATCGGCGCGAGACTGGGCAGCTCGATGTGCCTGGTGGAAGGGAAGAGCTGGGCCTGTGCGTAGGCCATGCTTCCGTTGGCGGCAAGAAGGAATGCGGCCCAGCGCCAGAGGCGGTCTTTGAGCAGGTATTTGCCCAGGTAAGCGCCGAAGATGAGCATGAGAAAGACATAGACGAGCTGGAGGTAGCGCATGGGCTCAAGGACGGCGAAGACGACAGGGTAGTTGGGCGCGAGCAGCAGCAGGGCGATGGCCTGCTGGAAGGCGGCGTAAAGAAAGACTGCCATGGCGAAGTGCGCGAGGGTTGTGCGGCCCTGTCTGCGCGCAATGCGGGCCACGAGCCAGAAGATGAGCAGCGGCGCGATGGCTCCGAGCCACTCGTACCAGTGCCACTCCGGGAGCAGGAAAAAGTGCCTGCTGATGACGTTCTGGACGAAATCCGGCGAGGCTTTGCGCAGGAAGCTGGAGAAGGGAATAAAGGCAGCGACGGGGAGCACGGATTCAGCCGGCTGCGGGCTGAGGCGGTTACGCCAGGAGAGCACCTGTGCGCGCACCGGCGCGGAGAGCGTGAGCGTGAGCACAAAACAGAAGGAAACGCCCATGGCGCCCATCAGCGGGTGGAGCACAAAGGCTACCAGGAGCAGAGGAACCGCCTGCCACCGCTTGCCGCGGATAATGCGCTCCGTGGCAAGAAGAATGAGCGCCGTGGCGGGATTGCGGGGATGGAGGTACTGGTCGGCGATGTAGAGCGCGGTGCCGGCCACGGGAAGCGTGAGCATGGCGCTGAACAGGGCCAGCCCACCCCAGCGCGCCGCAGTCTCTTCAAAGAGAAGACAGAGGATCTGCCAGACGGCAAACATGAGCAGGACGATGGAGAGTGCCTGAATAAGAAGCTCCGCCCATGCGACGGAGAGCCCCGTTCCGCGGATGAACCCGGCCATCCAGGCGTTAAAGACGGTGGTGTGCATCTGCTGGAGGAAGAATGCGGAATCGTGCGGGTAGAGCGAGGGATTGAGCCGCGCCTGCACGGCGGAAAGATAGACGGCGTCATCCTCGGCTCCGGGATGGTAGCCCATCGTTAAAAATCCGAGCAGGGAAAACAGGAGAACAGGCACAAGACAGGACTGGGTGAGGAACCGGCGCAACTGGGGTAACTCCATTCGTTCATCTATGCCTGCGGCGTCATCCTCCGCGGCGGCAGTGCAAAGGCAGATGACAAATTAGACGAAATTCCGGCAGTGGCGCTTGCTTGCGGGCGGGAGAAACCTTCTTCTTCCAGAGCGTGCCGGAGCACGGCCTCCGGAGCCTTGCAAAAAATGCGCTGCTGCCACTCGAAACAGATTAAATGCTTTCACCTCAATGGAAAAGAAAAATTGCAGCCGGGTGCGCCCGGTTCTGGATGAATTTTGCGGCGGGTACGGCTTGAGCGGCGCGGCGGGGGCGCAAAAAAGGTGGAGATTTTTTGCCGCCGCGGGGGCTCTCCCGCTCTATCTGCTCGACTTGCCGACCGGCAGGCGCCGGG
>JASHPD010000247.1 GCA_030038315.1 Acidobacteriaceae bacterium | reverse complement strand
TTAGGCTTTTTTGCGGTCCTGCGCCCCCAAAAAGCGGGATGTGGGAAACGGCATTGCGATTCTTCAGGCGAGTGTGATAACTAAATGATTAGTTGTGCGTCTTTCTTAAGCGGGACGGGTTATAGCGTATATCCCGATCTGAAGGACGATTTGCGATGCCTCCGAAGCCATCCAACACGCTTACGCCCGCCGAGCTGCGGCTGATGAAGATTCTCTGGATGCGCGGGGAGTCGGCGATCTCGGACATTGCTGCGGCCGCGGCTGAGGATGGGCCGCTGGCTTATACGTCGGTGCTGACGACGGTGCGGATTCTGGAGCAGAAGGGTTACGTCACCCATCGGCAGCAGGGCAGGGCATTTCTTTACAGCCCTTGCGTGGCGGAGCAGGAGGCCAGCCGCTCGGAGATCCGGCGGGTGCTGGAGCGGTTCTTTGGGAATTCGCGGGAGCGGCTGGTGTTGTCCTTGCTGGGGGACGATGAGTTGACGCCGGAGGAGCTGCGGCGGCTGAAAGAGGCGATTGCCACGGCGCCGGAAGATGAGTTGGAGGCAAGCCGATGAACGAGTTGCTTGCTTCGGGTGGGCCTGTGGCTTCCGTGGTTTCGGCGGCGCTGGTTTCGGCGGTGTGGCAGGGTGTGCTGTTGGCGGGGTTGGTCTGGGCGGCGCTGCGGATGGCGCCACGATTGAGCGCGGCGGCTCGGTCGGTGGTGTGGATGAGCGTTTTTGCGCTGCTTGTGGGGCTGCACTTTACGCCGCTGTCCGGCGAGGCTGCGGCGGCTCACGTTTCTGTACCTGCTGTGCATCTGGACCCGCGATGGAGCCTGGTTGTTGCCGGCCTTTGGATTACGGCTTCCCTGCTGAGGGCTGTACAGCTTGTGCATGGGGTTTTGTATTTAAGGCGGCTGGTGCGGGGCGCGGTGGAAGTTCCGGCGGATGCAGCGCTGGAGGCTGTGCTGGCTGAGGCTGCGGCGGGACGCGGGGTTCGGCTTTGCGCTTCCGATGAAATTGCGCGGCCGAGCGTGATTGGGTTTTTCCGGCCGCGGATTGTGATTCCGGCGAAGCTGCTGAAGGATCTTGCGCCGGAAGAGCTGCGGCAGGTTTTGATTCATGAGGCGGAGCATCTTCGGCGGGCGGACGACTGGACGAACCTGCTGCAGAAGCTGGCGCTGGTGGTGTTTCCGCTGAATCCGGCGCTGGCGTGGGTGGAGCGGCGGCTGTGCGCGGAGCGGGAGCTGGCCTGCGACGACCGCGTGCTGGCGGCGGGCAATGGGCGCAAGGCGTACGCGCTGTGCCTGACGCACCTGGCGGAGTTTGCGCTGACGGCGCGGGGATTTTCGCTGGTGCTGGGCGCGTGGGAGCGGCGGCCGGAGCTGGCACGGCGCGTGCACAGGATTTTGCGTGCGCCGGCGGCACATCTTACGCGGCGGGCGGCGCTGGGCGTGACGGGCGGATTGCTGACGGCGGCGGTGTGCGGGGCACTGGCGCTCTCGCGCAGCCCGCAACTGGTGAGCTTTGCGCCGGAGATGAACGATTCGGCACTGAATCTGGCGCAGCCGGATTTGCAGCAGCTTGGACGGGAGCTGGGTGGCAGGCCGCAACTGGTACGGGCCAGGATGCCGGTTGCGGCCTCGGTTCCTGTCTCGGCTTCGGCGCACCAGGCGGCCGGCAAGCATGAGGCGCGGACGCATGAGCGGCACAGGTTGCTGAAGCCGATGCTGAATGAAGAGGTGAAGCTGGCCGATCTGCTGGCTCCTCCGCTGCCGAATAACGGCAAGCTGATGATGATGACGGAATGGAATGACCTGGGCGATGAGCAGCAGATGATTCTTGCGGATTTGCGGCAGAGGCCGGGAAGGATGAAGACGGCGCCGGTGACGGCGGTGCAGGCAATTTACATTGTGGCTACGCCGAATGGGTGGCTGATTGTGCAGATTTAGGCAGGCAGTATCCCGCGTCCGAAAGCACGGACGTGGGGCACCCGTAGATTTACGGTTTCGGTTTTTGGGGCGCGGATAGGGTGCGCCTCTGGTAAGAACGAGTCAACAACAACCTTGGACGGAGATGAACTATGCAGTCAAAAACTAATCATTTAGTAGGAATCGCGAAGAAGCTGGCGGTTCCGGCGGCGGTTGCCGGGGCATTTGTGCTCGGCGCGGTTGTCTTTACCGGGCACGGACGGGTATTTGCCTCGTCGGGATCGGTCGCGTATGGAACCGGAGCGGGCTACGGAACGAGCGAGATCGACGACAGCTCGGTTTCCGCGCTGACGGCGCTGGACCGCGCGATGGAAGCCGTGGCGGCGCGCGTGACGCCGGCGGTGGTGAATGTGGCGGTGACGGCGAAGGTGCAGGACGACGAGGAAAACGACGATGGCGGGCAGATGCAGCAGATTCCGCCGGAGTTTCGGCGCTTCTTTGGCGGAATTCTGCCGCAGGTTCAGCAGCAGCCGCAGATTGAGCATGGCGTGGGCTCGGGCGTGATTATTTCGCCGGATGGGTACATTGTGACCAACGACCACGTGGTGAACGGCGCTACCGATGTGAAGGTGACGCTGCACGATCGGCGGATTCTGCCGGCGAAGGTGATTGGCGTGGACAAGCTGACCGACCTGGCCGTGATTAAGGTGAATGCGACGGACCTGCCGACGATTGCGTGGGGCGACTCGACGAAGCTCGAGCCGGGGCAGACGGTGCTGGCCTTCGGCAGTCCATTTGGGTACTTCCAGTTCTCGGTGACGCGCGGGATTGTGAGCGCGGTGAACCGGCCGAATCCCTACCGGGAGGATGCGCGGCAGCCTGGCGGGTACATTCAGACGGATGCGGCGATTAATCCGGGCAACTCGGGCGGTCCGCTGGTGAATGCGCACGGGGAGTTGGTTGGCATCA
>JASHPD010000246.1 GCA_030038315.1 Acidobacteriaceae bacterium | reverse complement strand
CGCCGTCGAGCTGACTACGCTGTTTTCCGTGCTGCTGGTCAGCTTTGAAAACACGCACGAGGCGCTCGAAGCAGCCTGGAAATACGTTGTGCTCACCTTGATGGGCGCGGCCATTGCCCTGTTCGGATTTCTCATTCTTTCCTGGGCCTATCGCAGCATCGGGGGCGCGGTCTACACCTGGGCCGGACTCACCGCCGCGGCCACGACCATGAACCCGCTGCTGCTGAAGGTCGCCTTCCTGATGATCCTGGTCGGCTTCGGCGTGAAGGCCGGCCTGGTGCCGCTGCATACCTGGCTGCCGGATGCGCACAGCCAGGCTCCATCGCCGGTTTGCGCGCTGCTCTCCGGCGTGGAGACCACGGTAGTGCTGTATTCGATTCTCCGGCTGGTTCCCATCATGAAGGCCGCGCCGGTTCTGGACGCAGCCAACGGCGCCCTGGTGCTGGGCCTGCTCTCGACAGGCGTGGCCTCGTTCCTGCTGTTGCAGGTACACGACTATAAACGTCTTTTTGCTTTTTCCACGGTCGAGCAGATGGGCATTATCCTTGCCTCCGTCGGCCTCAACACCCAGGACGCCTATTACGGCGCGATGTACCAGATCCTCAGCCATGCGCTGACCAAGTCTTTCTGCTTCTATGCGGCGGGGGCCGCGCTGCTGGTAACCGGCACGCGCCAGATCTCCTCCGTCCGCGGCCTCATCCGCACCTCGCCGGTGGCCGGGTCCGCCTTGCTGATCGGCGCCCTGGCGATTGCCGGAGCGCCGCCTTTCGCGGTCTTCCTCAGCGAGCTGTTCATCTTCAAAGCGGGGCTGAGCGCGGAACGTTATATCGTAACCGGATTACTGGCTCTTTTCGTCGCCATCTCCTTCTGCGGAATCATGATGCACGTCAACCGCATGGTCTTTGGCAAGCCGATCGAGAACGGCAACCAGAAAGAAGCGCAAGAAGGCAACAAGGAGCCAAAGATAAGCCGCGTGCCCGCGTCCTGCATTGTTGCGATTGCGCTCGCCGCCTCGTTTCTTCTTTTTCTGGGTCTATATCTGCCTGCGCCCGTCCACACCCTGCTGCGGATGGCGGCTGCGGGCCGGTAGGAGGTACGAATCATGCTGGCCGACGTGCTCAGGGAAGCGGAGATGCGGTGGCCCGGAAATCTCTACAACCGGGTAGATGCCCGCAGCGGGGAAATCGAGTGCGCGCCGGAAGCTGTCTCCGAGATATGCGGCTGGCTGTTTTCGGAGCGGGAGTACATTTTCGCCTGCCTCATCGCCGAAGAGCGCTCACCGGACTGGGAGCTGCGCTATGTGTGGTATGGCGCAGGCGACGACGGCGTAATTCACGTCGTCGCGCGGCAACCCGTGGCCGAGCAAACCTTCGCCAGCCTTATCGGCCGCGTTCACGCCGTGGACTGGAGCGAGCGCGAGGCCGAGGACCTGTTCGGACTGGTATTTCAAGGGCATCCCCGGCTGGGCGATTTCGTGCTTCACGATGACCGCTGGAACCGCGAGGTGACGCCCATGCGCAAGCAGGTGGACGCGAATGCTCCGTTGGTTCGGCTGCTGCCCGAGCGGGAGTGGCGTCCGCTGCTGGTGCTCAACGCTCCGGGAGGCTTCGCCATGCCCATCGGCCCCGTCTATTCCGGCGTTACCGAGTCGGCGCTGTTTCTGCTGGAGACACAGGGCGAGGATGTCATCCGCTGCGTTCCCCGCCTGTTTTACAAATATCGCGCGCTGGAGAAGCTGGCCGAGGGGCGCACGGCAGCATACGCGCTGCTGCTGGCCGAGCGCTGCAACGGCACGTCGGCCTTTGCGCACAGCCTCGCCTTCTGCCAGGCGGCCGAGAAAATCGGCGGCGTGAACGTGCCTTCCCGCGCGCGAGCGCTGCGCATCCTGCTGGCGGAGCTGGAGCGTTTTCGCCATCACACGGCGGCCATCCGCGAAATCTGTGAATCGACCGGGCTGGCGGTGGGCGCCAGCGAAGCCGCCATCCTTGAAGAAGAACTGCTGCGGCTTTCCTGCCAATACACAGGGCATCGCTACCTGTTCGGCCTGAACACCATCGGCGGCCTCACGCGCGACTTCGAGATCGGCCCATGCCTCCAAACGCTGGAAATGGCACAGAGCATCCTGAGGCGGCTGGAGCGGCTGGAGCAACGGTTACGCCGCACCAATACTTTCGTTGACCGCATCGAAGAAGTCGGCAGCGTATCCCCGCAGGACGCCCGCGAGTTCGGCCTCGTTGGGCCTATTGCCCGCGCTTCCGGCGTGGCCCGCGACCTGAGAAAGATGCAGCCTTACTCCGGCTATGAGAACTTTTCCTTCAACGTTCCGCAGGAGCAGGCCGGCGACGGCTACGCGAGGCTGCGCGTGCTGTTTGCGGAGGCCAGGCAGGCCGTCGGACTTATCGAGCAGGCGGTCAGCGCGCTGCCTCTTGGCCCAATTCGCGCCGAAACGGCGCATCTCGCTCCCGGCGCGGCGCTGGGATGGGTAGAAGCACCGCGCGGCGCGGCGTTCCACTGGCTGCGGCTCGCCGATGACCTCACTGTCGAGCGCTACCACCTGGCTACGCCCTCGTTTTTGAACTGGAATGGCTTTCACCTGGCAACGGAGAACTTCTCGTTCCAGGATTTCCCCATTATTCTCGCTACCTTCGGCCTGTCCATGGCGGAGAACGACAGATGAAGAGGCAAATATGAGCAGATGGGTTCTTAGCGGTCTGAAGACCGGAATTAAAACGACGCACTATCCGGCACAGCAGGAGATTCACGCCGGCGTTTCGCCCGGCCTGCCGGTGACGGGCAGCGCCGAAGGGCGCACGGCGGAGATATGCCCCACCGCCGCTCTCACCAGTTCTGAAGGCCGCATTGAGGTCAATTATCGCCGCTGCATCCACTGCTTCCGCTGTGTGCGCAGCGCGGAGAGCGCGCCGCTCGACTGGCAGCAGGGCTACGAGTGGGCCGCGCGGGCCGCCGACAGGCCGGCATTGGAGACCGGCGCGTTTGGCCGCTCGCTGAACGTGCTGGTGGTGGACGCGGGCGACTGCGGCGCGTGCCTGAGCGAGATCGCGCAACTCACCAACCCGTACTACAACATTCACCGGCTCGGCTTCTTCATCACGCCCACGCCGCGCAACGCCGACGTGCTGCTGGTGGTGGGACCGGCGACCGACCAGATGCGTGCCGCGCTGAAAAAAGCCTATGACGCCATGCCGGAGCCGCGCCGCGTTGTGGCCGCCGGGGTGTGCGCGCTCTCGGGCGGCATCTTCGGTCCGAGCCTTGTCTCCGGAGCAGGGGCCGCGGACGTGGTTCCTGTGGACGTGGAGGTTCCGGGTTGTCCGCCGCCGCCGCTGGCCATTCTGCATGGGCTGCTGGTGGCGGTTGAGCGCAAGCCGTCCGCGTTCCTTAGCTCGCCGTCCGCTCCGGCAAATCCCGTGGAGGCCGCGCCATGATCCTGAGTGGAGCCTTGCTGATTCTTTTCTTCGCACTGTGCTTCACCGGCATTGCGCTGGCCGTCGTCCTTCCGCAGCGCCACGGCTCATTCGCGCTTGCCGTTGTTGCGTCCCTGGCCGCTGCGGCCATTACCGGCCTTGGCGGCATCGTTCTGCTCTCCGGCAACAGCTTCCAATGCCCGCTGTGGACCATCCCCGAGCTGGGAACGCTGTCTCTCTCCATTGACCGGCTCTCCGCTCTGTTCCTCGTCTCGGCCGGAGCCGTCTTCCTCGCCGCCTCGGTCTTTTCTAACGCCTACATGCAGCGCTATGTGGGGCATTACAGCCTGCGTTCGTTCAGCATTTTGTATTACGCGTTGCTTCTTTCCGTCACGCTCGTGCTCATTACCGGAGACGTGCTCGCCTTTCTCATTGCATGGGAGGCGATGGCCATTCTCAGCTACCTGCTGGTGAACTATGAACATGAGCGCGAGAAGAACATCTATGCCGGGTGGCTCATGCTCGCTCTCAGTGAGATGGGAACCATGGCCGCTGCTTTTTCCCTGCTGCTGCTCGCCAACCACGCCCATTCCATGAGCTTCGCCGGCTTCCGCGGCGCTTTCCATGATTTCGGTCCCGGAATGCGCTGGGCCATCTTTCTGCTCTCGTTTTTCGGCTTCGGCGTCAAGGCCGGGCTGGTTCCGTTCAGCGTCTGGCTGCCGCGCGCGCATCCGGCGGCCACGGCGAACATTTCCGCCGTGCTCTCCGGCGTCATCCTCAACCTCGGCCTCTATGGAATTGTGCGGGTCAATCTCGACTTCCTTCCCATCTCGCTGCCCGGTCCCGGATTGGTCGTGCTTATTGTTGGCAGTGTTTCGGCGCTCATCGGCATTCTGTATGCGACAGTCGAGAACGATCTCAAGACCATGCTGGCGCACAGCTCCATTGAAAACATGGGGCTCATTACGGCGGCGCTCGGCGCGGGCTTCGTCTTTGCCGTCGATGGGCATACGGTCATCGCCAGCATCGCGTTTGTGGCCGCGCTCTATCAGATGACCAACCACTCGCTCTACAAGAGCCTGCTCTTTCTCGGCGCGGGCACCGTGGATATGCGCGCCGGCCAGCGCAACATGGATAAGCTGGGCGGCCTGATGAAGTTCATGCCCTGGACCGCGCTCTTCCTGCTGGTGGGCGCACTGGCCATCTCCGCGCTGCCGCCCTTTAACGGTTTTGTGAGCGAATGGCTGATTCTGCAAAGCCTGCTCCGCAGCGTGGAGCTGAATTCCATCGCCATTGGAACCGTCTTCGCCTTCTGCGCCGCGGCTCTGGCGCTCACCGCCGGACTGGTCATCACCTGTTTTACAAAAGCCTTCTCCATGATTTTCCTCGGCCTTCCCCGTTCACCGCAGGTCGAGGAAGCGTCGGAGGCAACGCCCTCCATGACCGTCCCCATGGGCGTGCTCGCCGTCCTGTGCCTTGTGCTTGGCGTGGCCCCCACCTGGGTCATTCCCGTGCTCGACGGCGCGCTCGCGCCTTACGCTGTCTCCGGCGCAACGCAGGCGCTGGTGCCGCCCTTTCTGAATCCCGCGACGCCCGGCCTTCCGCCTGACTTTGTGCACGACTTCCACGACCTCGGCGCACAGATTGGCGCGGGAATCGTGCCCGCATCCGGCCTGGTTGTGCTGCATCGCGGCGGTGCGCGCAATCCAGTGGTCTTTGCGATGTCAACGGCTTACATGCTGGTGGTGCTCGTCCTTCTGCTAGCGATTGTCTTCGCCGTAGTGCGTTTCTGGCTGGCCCGCGGGCGCACTGCCGTCCGCCGGCCGCTCTGGGCTGGAGGGATACAGCAGTTGCGCCCGGAGATGACCTACACCGCGACAGGCTATTCCAGCCCGGTCAGCGTGATCTTCAATGCCATCCTGCATCCCGGGGCGGCGCCGGAGACAAGGGAAGTCATTTACGAGCATTTCCGGACTGAAATCCGCCGCGGCGATCGCGAAGAAAGCCACATCCTCGATCGGCTCATCTTCACTCCGCTTGCGCAGGGTGCGATGGCCATTGGCAATCTATGCGCAAAAATGCACAACGGCAAGCTCAACACTTATGTCACTTATGTCCTTATTGTCCTGCTGGCGGTGCTGCTTATACGCTAAGGAGCGTTTAGGCACACCACTTATCCTCGCTTCGCAGGCGAACTGGCCGCGGCAAATGCCCGCTCAGGCGGCAACGTAGCCCGCAGGCAGGCCGACTGCGTCCCGGATAATCTGCGTCATGGCGCCGAAACCCATGCTTGAGTTCAGCATGAGATGGTAAATCTGCCTATCGAACCAGTCGTGATGGTGGAAGCGGCGCATGTACTCCGCACGCCGCTTGTCGGTGGCCGCAATTTCATGTTCCGCTTCCTTCGCCCGGTCTGGAAACTGCTCCTTGAACCAGCCGATCTTTCTAGGCATGGATGCGTAAACAAAGATATGGAACGCATCTTCCTGGCCGGCGAGAACACAGGCCGCGCCTCGTCCAACAATCACGCAGTTGCCCCTGGCGGCTTCCTCCAGCAGATAGTCGTGGATATACTCGACCATTCGCGTGCTATCGAAGGCTTCAGGGCTTTTTATGTTGGCCATGCGATCCAGGGAATTGAGCCAGACGGCCTTTTCCACGCGGTGCAGCCAAGGGTCAATCCGTTCGTCGTAATTCTCGGCCCGGCTGGTTTCGATTCCCGCTCTCAGTGCAACTTCCCGGATGAGCGAGCTGTCGATGATCTTCCAGCCCAGGTTTCGTGCCAGATGGTGCGCAAACTCCGCTCCCTGGCTCCCGTACTCTCGCTCGACTGTAATGACTCGGGTCATAGATACCCCCGTCTCAAGCGGGAGCATTGTATCACGATCGGATGAAAGCGATCCCATTCGATGGCGGATCAGCTTGAAAACCATCCCCCAGTTTGCGGCACGGCTGAAGCCGTGCCCTTTCAAAACAGATTCAAACTGACCCACTACTTCCCATTACAGCGGCTCCACAGTTGCTGTATGCCGAAGCACAGAAGCTAAGTGGCTTTTCCCTCAAGAAAAAGCCGCCTTGCACTACTGCCGGAAATGGCTACAAGTACTGTGGAACCGCTCTAAGCCTGGTACGTGGCTGAACACACTATGACCGTTTACGGTTATCGATTGCGGCTAAGGCATTTTCGGAACACACAGCTACGCTGGCTTTGCCTTAGCGCACCGGCAGGGGCGGCTGGTTGGCGGTGGGCAGGGCGACCCCGAGCAAATTTGCCAGCGTGGGCGCAATCCGGCGCATGTCAACGAGACCGAGATCGCGGCCGGCTGCGATGCCCTGGCCCATCAGGAAGAGCGAGGCGTGCATCGCGGGCGTGGTGGCCGGGTTATAGCCGTGCATCCCTTTCAGTTGCGGCGGTGTGGGCGTCACGACCGGGCCGGTGAGCGCCGGGCCTGGGACGTAGCCCGTCTTGAAGGTGACCACGAAGGCCGCCGTGGGAAAGCCGCCGAGCGCCACGGCCTGGTCGTGGTCGAGGACGGCTTCGATGCCGTTTGCCGGGTCGGCTGCCAGCTTCTTGAGCAGCGCGCTGACCTTATCGCGAGTGGCGGCGTCGGCGGGATCGTGGAGGACGATGGCCGACATGCCGCCCGCCGGCCACGGCTGCGCCTTCCATGCGGCAACTTTGGAGCCATCTATCTGAATTAAGCCGGCCGCCACGAACGGTACGCCGAGGTTGACCAGGCGATCCACCGCGGCAAAGCCGTGGTCGGAGACGATGGCGATGACCGCGTTCGGGTAGTTGGCCAGCTCCTGTGCGACAAGCTGGCCGACCATGCCGTCGATGCCTTCGAGGTCCGCGTCGGCCTCGGCGCTGAAGGGCCCATGCAGGTGCTCGGCCTCATCGAGCGAGCTGAGGTGGATGGTCATGAACTGGGGCCGGTGCTGCTTCAGGATGTCGAGCGAGTAGACGGTGCGGGTGCGGTCGCCGTCGAGTGTGGTGTCATTGCCCTGCATGTAGGGCCGGCCGGTGCGTGCGGCGATGCGCTCTAGCTCGCCGTCGGGGCGCGTGATGGCGGCCATCAGCAGGCGATCGTCGGGATTGACCGGCTCGGAGGTGCGCCAGTACTCGGGGATGTCGATGTCGATCGCCGCGGCATCCACGGTTACCGGCCAGGAGACGCTGGCGGTCCGCAGCCCGGCGGCCCTGGCGGCGGCATAGAGCGTGGGCACGCGAATCTGCGGAGCGTACCAGTACCAGGCGCCATTGAGGTTGTGCTCGGGGTCGAAGCGGGTGTTGTTGTAGATGCCGTGCCGCGCCGGCCAGACGCCGGTGACCAGCGTGGTGTGGCTGGGATAGGTGACGGTGGGAAAGACTCCCTGGACGCCGCTGGCGTGCGCGCCTTCGGCCAGGAAACGGCGCAGCGCCGGGATGCGCAGGTGGTGCTCGTCGGCCTTTGTGACGTACTCCGGCTTCATGCCGTCGATGGAGATCAGCAGAACGGGCTGGTAGGGCTTCTGGGCCGGCGTATTGACGGTGAGGAGTGCAAGGCCGAGGGCGAGAAGAATTGTCCGCATGTAGCTATAAGAGCGCATACGTGTGAATAAGGCTTGAATGAAAAGTATATGGTTGTGTGACGAAAGGCATGGGCAAGGGATACGTCCTAAAGAACATGCGATGCGAATTCATCGAGAGTTCACGTTCGTTTCATAGGAGATTGGAGAAAGCGACTTTACGGTAAGGCCATGTTCAGGAAAACTGGTTTCCTCATGGCGAAGGTTTTTGCTGTGTGCGCCCTGCTGCTTTGCGGCGGACTGGCGCACGCTCAGTATGACAACGGAAGTCTGGTGGGAACGATCCGCGACGCCTCGGGCGCGCCGGTGGCTCATGCCAAGGTGACGATCACCAACACGGAGACGGGGATCGTGACGCAGGTCACGACGAGCGACGCCGGCGAATACGACGTTCCTTCCCTGCGCGTGGGCAACTACAGGATCGTCGCCTCGGCCAGCGGCTTCTCCGATGCCGTGGCAGAGAACATCGGCGTTTCCGTCGGCGTGAGCCAGCACATTGACCTCTCGCTGAAAGTCGGCGCGGCGGCCACCACGGTCGAGGTATCCGGCATCGCCTTGCAGCTCGAAACCGAGACCAGCGAGCGCGGCCAGACGGTGACCAACTACGAGTCCGAGGCGCTGCCGCTGGTCAGCCGGAACTACTCCGACCTGCTGGCGCTGGTGCCGGGCTCGCGCCAGGCGCCGGAAGAGATTTTCATCACCTCCAGCAACTCGCTGGTGCGCGCCGGCTCGTTCAACGTCAACGGCCAGCGCTCGGTGTACAACAATTACCTGCTCGACGGCATCGACAACAACGCCTACGGCGAGTCCAACCAGGGCTTCGACAACCAGGTCATCGCCATTCCGCCCGACTCGGTCGCGCAGTTTCAGATCGTGACCAACAACGAGAGCGCGGAGTATGGAAGAAGCTCCGGCGCGACAATCAACGTCTCCTCCAAGAGCGGAACCAACGAGCTACACGGGACGGTCTACGAGTTTCTGCGCAATACCGACCTGAATGCACCCGGCTTCTTCAAACCGACGCTCATCGGCAACTCCGGCCTCTCGGTGCCCTTCCAGA
>JASHPD010000245.1 GCA_030038315.1 Acidobacteriaceae bacterium | reverse complement strand
CTGCTTGCGATGCTTGCGCCTGCGACCGTGTTTGCGCAGGCGGTGACGGTGGATTCCTCCGGGCGCATCGTGAATGGAAATTCGCCGGCGAGCAGCGCTCCCGTGGACCGGCGTTACGGGCAGATTGAGCCGACGCATGTCGCGCTCGCGAATTCGCCGCTCGACGAAAAGACAAAGCTGGCGCTGGAGCGCTACCTCGAAGCCGAGCAGGGCTTTGCCATGCGCCCCCTGCCGCGTGGGCACAAGGGGCTGACGCTGGCGGCGAACGGCAAAGTGGAGCCGGCAGGCGAGGGATGGCTGGAGATGGTCACGGAAAACGGCATCTCCGCCAAGCCCGGCGTGCGCGTGGTGGTGACCAACGTCAAGATCGACCACAACCGGATGATCTTTGACCTGAACGGCGGCCCGGACCTCAAGCACCGCATCATGCGCCATGTGGAGATCGGCGGCGGCACCATGATGACGCCAATGGTGCAGGACGACGGCGAGCAGGCGACGGGCGCGCGGATTACGCTGGCCTTTGAGAAGCGCATTCCGGAGATGACCGGTACGCAGGTGGAGGATCTGCTGGCGCCGCTGATTTCGTTCCGCGTAAAGACGCCGATCGAAGCCTATACGGATACCCTGCCGCCGGTGCTGAAGAACGCCATTCTGAACCATCATGTGCTGGTGGGGATGGACACGGACATGGTGATCTACGCGCTGGGGCGGCCGGAGACGAAGACGCGCGAGACGTTGGGGCAGATGCCGGTGGAGATCTGGATCTACGGCAAGCCGCCCGAGCCGGTGCAGTTTGTGCGCTTCAACGGAGACCGCGTGATTCGGCTGGAGATTGCCAAGGTGGGCGAGCCGATTGAGGTCTTCACCAAGGATGAGGTCTCCGGGCTGATGCGCACGGACGGCACACCGGCGGTGGCGCCGAGCACGCGCACGGTGCAAATGGGCGACACCGACTACAATCCCAATACGCAGGCTGCGCCCGCGCCGCCGAGCCTGCGCAAGCCGGGAGAAAAACTGCCGGATGCCTCAGCGGACTCCGGCGGCGATATGCGGCCGGTGCAGTTCCCGAAGCAGACGCAGACGGACTCGACGAATGCGGCGCAGACGACTTCGGGACAGGCAGGCGCGGCGCAGAAAAATTCGGGCTCGACGAATTCTTCCGGCTCGACGAATTCCGGTTCGGCCGGGTCCAGTTCGGCAAGTTCCGGATCAGCAAATTCCAATTCGACTGCGCCGAGCCAGGCGAAGCCGGCGCAAACGCAACCCGCGCAACAGCCTGCTGCGCAGCCGGGCACGCAAAGCTCATCGCAGACCAACTGAAAACCGCGGCTGGTGTAAAATGACAACAGCGAGTTTCGCTCCCTCCGGTCTCATTCCAGGCGACAAGAGAAGGGCAACCGCGACGTTGAAGCCGCGTTCATCCCTCATGCGGCAAATTTTTTGCGGCATGAGGCAGAGCGCGTGAGCAGAGACAATCCCAAGAGGAGAATGACCCAGCATTATGGCAAAGATTGCAAAAACCGGCGACCGCAAAAAGGTGATGGACACCACCAAGTCCACCGATTGCCCGAAATGTAACAAGCCCACGCGCATTGTGAAGCGCGTGAAGGACCGCGAGCGCAACATTCCCGGCGGCGTTTACATTTCCTGCTCCGCCTGCGATTTCTTCGAGAAGCTCTAAGCGGTTCACAAGTTCAAAAACACAAACGCCCGGCTCCAACAGCCGGGCGTTTTGCGTCTGTGCGGCTTCCGCTCACGCCCGCACTTCCGCCCGCAAACGCGCGGTTGCGGCGCACATGTTGGTGAGCGCGGAGATGGTCTCCGGCCAGCCGCGCGTCTTGAGGCCGCAGTCGGGGTTGACCCATAGCTGCTCCGGCTTGAGCGCCTGTGCGGCCTGCTTGAGCAGCGCGTACATTTCCTGTGCGTCGGGCACGCGTGGGGAATGGATATCGTAAACGCCGGGGCCGATTTCGTTGGGATAGCCATGCGTCCGGAAGGCATCGAGAAGCTCCATGCGCGAGCGCGCCGACTCCATTGAAATCACGTCCGCGTCGAGTGCCGCGATGGACGGAAGAATGTCCTCGAATTCGCAGTAGCACATGTGGGTGTGAATCTGCGTCCGGTTGTGCACGCCGCTGGTGGCAAGACGGAATGCTTTCACTGCCCAGTCGAGATAGGCGTCCCAGTCTCTATGCCGCAGCGGCAATCCCTCGCGCAACGCCGGCTCATCCACCTGAATGATATCGATGCGCGCGGCTTCGAGATCGTTGACCTCGGCGCGCAGGGCAAGGGCGATCTGCCATGCGGTCTGCTGGCGCGGAATGTCATTCCGCACGAAGGACCATTGCAGGATGGTGATGGGGCCGGTAAGCATTCCTTTCATGGGGCGCGAGGTTAACGACCGCGCATATTGCGTCCACTTGACGGTCATCGGTTTTGGGCGCGAGACGTCGCCGAAGATGACGGGCGGCTTGACGCATCGCGAGCCGTAGCTCTGCACCCAGCCGTTCTCGGTGAATGCGAAGCCTTCGAGGAACTCGGCGAAGTATTCCACCATGTCGTTGCGCTCGAATTCGCCGTGGACAAGGACATCGAGACCGATGGCTTCCTGCTGGCGGATGCAGTTTTCGATGGCTGCGCGCAGAAATGCCTCGTAGGCTTCGGCTGTTTCATGGCCTTGCCGGAAAGCGGCGCGATGCTTGCGTACTTCGGCCGTCTGCGGGAATGAGCCGATGGTTGTGGTTGGAAAAAGCGGCAGGCCGAGCGCGGCACGCTGCACGCCGGCGCGCTCGCTGTACGGCGCATTGCGGGAGAAGTCACTTTCTTTGAGAGCGGCTAGCTGCGCACGCACTGTGGGATTCACAGAAGATTCGGCAGATGCGCGGTCCGCGATGGCGGCGGCGTTCTGTTGCGCGGCTTCCGCATCGGCCTTTGCAAGAGCAACGATTTCACCGAGCTTTTCTTCGGCAAAGCGCAGCCAGCTTTTCAGGCGCGCGGGAAGTTTCGATTCGCCGCGCAGATCATGGGGCACGTGCAGCAGCGAGCAGGATGGCGCGACGATGACGCGCTCCGCGCCGAGCGACTTGACCGCTTTGTTCAGCAATGCGGAGGCTTCCGCAAAGTTGGTCAGCCAGATGTTTCGGCCCTCCACGCAGCCCACGCTTAAAACCTGATGCGGCTTCAAGACAGCGAGGACTTCATCAAGCTGCTGCGGCGCGCGCACAACGTCGATATGCAGGCCGGTAGTGTTTGCATCGACGACGGCGAAAAGATTTTCCGCCAGGCGATCGAAGTACGTGGTCAGCATGATCTTGATGGGAACGGCACCGAACTGACGATACGCCTTGCGGAAAAAGTGAATTGCCTGCTCGGAGAGATCCGTTGCGAGAATCGGCTCATCGATCTGCACCCACCAGATTTTCGCCTCGGCAAGCTGCGCGAGAACTGTTTTGTAGGCCGCGATGAGCTTATCGGCAAGAGAGAATGGATCGAAGCCGTCAACGCCCTTGCCGAGCAGTAGCAGCGTGAGCGGGCCAATGAGCACCGGCCGCGTTTCAATGCCCAGCATACGGGCCTCGTGGATTTCGCTTAGCAGCTTGTCGGTATTCACCTCAAAGGAGATGCCCGCACTCCACTCCGGCGTCAAGTAGTGATAGTTTGTATCGAACCATTTGGTCATCTCCATTGCGGTTTGCTCGCGGCTGTTGCGGGCCATTGCGAAATAGCGTTCGAGCGTCACGTAGCCCGAGCCGAAGCGCTCCGGCGTGGCGCCGAGCAGAACGAGCGTATCGAGCACCTGATCGTAGAGCGAGAAATCGTTGGAAGGGATGAAGTCGATTCCCGCGGCTTTCTGCAGCTTCCAGTGTTCGGCGCGAAGGTTTCTGGCGACTTCGAGCAGATCGGCTTCCGTGCGCTTCCCTGCCCAATAGCCTTCCAGCGCAAACTTCCATTCGCGTTGACGCCCCATGCGGGGAAATCCCAGGTTTGCGGTTTTCAATGCAGGGATATTCGATGCGATTCCTACGGTCATTTGGTTCTCTCCTCATACGCGAATGAACGCGTGAAAGAACCACCGATGCGCAGGCGTGCTCACAGATGAGCAGGCAGTGGCCGCCGATCCAACCCACGAGAACGGCATCCTCAGCGCACCCACGGTGAGCGGCCAGCGCTTCCGTGGTGGTGGCGGCAGGCCGGTATTCGGACTTTGGGCTACCTACTCGGTTGCCGCTTCCCATCTCGTGCCAGAGACAGTGCGTGGCGTGCGCCATGCAACCTTTCGTTCCCATTACCGCTGCGGGACAGCGCCGGATTTTCACCGGCTTCCCGTTTAACAAATCGCCCGTGAGCGATTTGACCTGCTCAGAAGTAGTCTACTTCATGCGGGCTCAAACGGGATGGAAGGACGCATGGCGGAGGTGCGTAAAAGATCGCGCTGCCGATCAGGATGCAAGATAGGCGAGAATTGCCTTCGAGGATTCGGCCTTTGCCCGCGTGAGCGAAAGGCCGCGCGGGCGGCGCGATACGAGGGCATGGCCGAGAGCTTCCACCATGTTGGCTGTGATAAATGTCCGGGTGTCGAGATCGGTCTTTCTGCGGAAACTTCCGGCGTGCGGAGCAAGCGCGGCGCGAAAACACGTGTGCAGGCGGATGGAAAACTCGGCTGTGCCGGCGGCGCGGTGCGGAACCTCCGATTGCAGCAGCTCCGCGAGCTCGGGGTCTTTTGCGTGCGCTTCGGCCATGCCTTCGATCCATGCCTGGACGAGCTCTTCGAGTGAGGATTCGGCGCACTCGGCCGTTCTTTTCCGCAGGATCGCATCGACCTGGCGGATGTGGCGCTCATGCAGGGCCGCGAACAGGGCGTGCTTGTTGGGGAAGTACTGATACACCGAGCCGATGCTGACGCCCGCGGTTGCCGCGATCCGGTTGGTGGTGATCGAGGAAGCTCCGCCGCGCTTGAGCAGCTTGACTGCGGCGTCGAGCATGGCGTCCACGGTGATTTGGGCGCGCGCCTGGGTGGGCTTGCGGCGGCGCAGCAGCGGCTTGCTGGCGTTTTGCTTCATCGTGCCAGCATAAATGGAAATATGAGCTTTTTTCCAATTTTTCTTTCAAGTCGCCCTTTTCCGCTAAGTTGGCGGGGGCGCCAATGCGAGTAGACAAAACGCGATTTGGCTCTAGTTTTGAGATAGGAAGGGATTGCGGGCAGCAGAACCGCTTTTCCCGGAATTGAGGAGCTATGAAGTATCTGATTACAGGCGCAACCGGAGACGTGGGAGCGCGCGTGACAAGGCAGTTGCTGGAGCGCGGCATCCGTCCGCGCGTGCTGACGCGCAGTGAAGAGAAGGCGCGTGCGCTTTTTGGAGATAGCGTCGATGTCTGTGCCGGTGATCTTGGCGATCCGGCCTCCACGCGTACGGTCATTCAAGGGGCGGACGTTATTTTTCTCGTGAATATCGGGCCGGAGATTCCACGGCGCGACGAAACCGCCGCAAAGATTGCAAAAGAAGAGGGCGTCAGGCGCATCGTCAAGCTCTCGTCGCTGGATGTCGAAGAGGGGCTTGCCATTGGCGCGTGGCACGAGAAGGGCGAGCGCGCGATTCGAGATGCGGGAGTTCCCTTCACCTTTGTGCGGCCCACGGGGTTCATGTCGAACCTTCTGGCGTGGGCGCACTCGATCAAGACGGAAGGCGTTGTGCGGTCGTCAACCGGCGATGGGCGCAGGGCTTTCATTCACTCGGAGGATATTGCCTCGGTGAGTGTTGCGGCTCTTTTGACGGATGAGTACGTTGGCCGGGCGCTTCCGATTACCGGGCCTGAGTCGCTCACCTGGACAGAGGTCGCCGAGATCATCAGCAACGCAATCGGGAGGTCTTTGCGCTATGAATTGCTCTCCGATGAAGAAGCGCGTGCGCGCTACGCGAAGATCAGCGGCTCGGCGGAGGAAACTGAGGCGCACGTTGCGCTGTGGCGTGCGATACGCGAGGGCAGGCTTGGCGCTGTGACCGATTGCGTGGAGCGGGTTCTGGGCAGAAAGCCGATTGCCCTTGAGCAGTGGGTTGCGGAAAACCTCAGCTCGTTTCTTGGATAAATTGCGCCTGGCCTTCCGGTCTGGCCGGTATCAGAGAACTGAGGCCATTTCATCGAGAATGGCTTCAGCGGCGCGGGCCGGCTCAGAGGCTTGCGTGATCGGCCGGCCTACAACGAGATAGCTTGCGCCCTGCCGGAGCGCTTCGGCGGGAGTGGCGATGCGCTTCTGGTCGCCTGCAGCGGTAGAGGCGGGACGGATGCCGGGAATGACCAGCACGCCATCCGGGCCGGTGAGGTTGCGGAGGGTTGCCACTTCCAGCGGCGAGCAGACAAAGCCGCGAATGCCGGCCTCGATGCCCATTTTAGCCAGCAACTCGACTTGTTGCGCGGGCGTGCGATCTATGCCGACGGCCTTGAGTTGCGTTTCCTCCATGCTGGTGAGGACGGTTACGGCAAGCAGCTCGGGGGGGTTCGTCACGCCGGCAAGAGCTTCCCGCGCGGCGATGAGCATGGCCGGGCCGCCGGCGGCGTGGAGGGTGAGCAATTTCACGCCGAGTGAGGCCGCCGAGCGCACGGCTCCGGTGACGGTGTTGGGAATGTCATGGAGCTTGAGGTCGAGAAAGATCGAATGGCCCCGTTTGAGCAGCGGTTCGATGACCGCGGGTCCGGCGGCGACAAAAAGCTCGAGGCCCACCTTGAACCAGGCGCAGGTTCCTTCAAGGCGATCGACGAGCGCCGCGGCTGCTTTCGCGTCGGGAACGTCGAGCGCCACGATGAGGCGCTGGCGAGCGCGCTCGCGGGCGCCGGTTTCAACTGCCTGGGTCGCGGTGGTTGCCATCATT
>JASHPD010000244.1 GCA_030038315.1 Acidobacteriaceae bacterium | reverse complement strand
AGCACCCCTACCATGTCCACCAAAAAACGCGCCAGATGACCTTCCGGCAGCCAATCGTGCAAAGACGGCGGAAACAGAAGCGACTGGTTTACGCCGTCGGGGAGAAAGCTCTTGCCCATACCCGCATCCTAAACCGATGCCGCCCATCCCAACTGCAAATTAACTGCGGAGAGAATCTATCCCCGACACACTCCTAGTCCCTTCAGTCCCCTTAGTCCCTCCATCTGCTACACTCGCCTCAAATCCCACATGCTCTTCAAATCCTTCAGCGCAGCCGTCTACGGAATTGATGCCAACCTCATCGACGTCGAAGTCGATTACAGCGGCGTGGTCTCCGACCAGGATCACTTCCACACCGTCGGCCTGCCCGATGCCGCCGTGCGCGAGAGCCGCGACCGCGTGCGCGCCGCCATCAAAAACTCCGGCTACCTGATTCCGCCCACGCACATCACCATCAACCTGGCGCCGGCGGACCTCAAAAAAGAAGGCTCCGGCTTCGACCTTCCCATCGCCATCGGCATCCTCGGCGCTTATGGCGCGCTCAAGATCGACAACCTCAGCCAATTCCTTCTCGTCGGCGAGCTGGGCCTCGACGGCAGCGTGCGCCCCGTTCCCGGCGTGCTGCCCATGGCGATTCTGGCGCGCGAAAAATCGATCCCCAATCTCATCCTGCCCGCGGCCAACGCCGCTGAAGCCGCCGTAGTCGAAGGCGTCAACGTTTATCCCGTCGCATCGCTGCTCGACGTAGTGAACCTGCTCAACTCCGCAGTCGCCGGCGTCCTCCAGCGCGAGCCCCTGCGCGTCTCCACGGAAACTCTGCTCGGCGAGCTGCAACATTTTCACGTTGACTTCAAAGACGTGCGCGGCCAGCAGACCGCCAAGCGCGCACTCGAAGTCGCCGCCGCCGGCAGCCACAATATCCTGATGATCGGCCCGCCCGGCTCCGGCAAGACCATGCTCGCCAAGCGCCTGCCATCCATCCTCGCGCCGCTCACCTTCGACGAGGCTCTCGAAACCACAAAGATTCACTCCGTAGCCGGCGTCCTCGACGCCGCCGCGGGCCTCGTCACGCAGCGCCCATTCCGCTCGCCGCATCACACCATCTCCGACGCAGGCCTCATCGGCGGCGGCATGGTCCCGCGCCCCGGCGAAGTCTCGCTCGCGCACAACGGCCTGTTGTTTCTCGACGAGCTCCCCGAGTTCCCGCGCAACGTGCTCGAAGTGATGCGCCAGCCGCTCGAAGACCACACCGTCACCATCGCCCGCGCCAGCATGAGCCTCAGCTTCCCCGCGCGCTTCATGCTCGCCGCCGCCATGAACCCCTGCCCCTGCGGCTTCTTCAACGACAAATCGCGCGAGTGCCTCTGCACGCCGCCCATGATCCAGCGCTACGTGGCCAAAGTCTCCGGCCCGCTCCTCGACCGCATCGACATCCACATCGAGGTGCCCGCCGTGCAATATAAGGAGCTGCGCGGCGGAGCCGCCGCCGAAGGCTCCGCAGAAATCCGCGACCGCGTCCTCGCCGCGCGCGAGCGCCAGCGCGAACGCTTCAAGAAGCACGGCGAAAAAATCTACTCCAACGCGCAGATGACCACCCGCCAGATTCGCGCCTACTGTGAGCTGGGCCCCGACGCCGAGCGCCTGCTCGAACGCGCCATGCAGCAACAGGGCCTGACCGCCCGCGCCCATGACCGCATCCTCAAGGTCGCCCGCACCATCGCCGACCTCGAAGGCGTCGAGAGCCTCGCCGTCGCGCACCTGGCCGAAGCCATCCAGTACCGGACACTCGACCGCAGCTACTGGTCCTAATCAGCGGCCGCAGCTACTGCTCCCGATCTGTCCTGTTTCAGGTCATTTTCCGCATAGTAACTACTTTTCAAGTTACTTAAATGCTATAAACGGTTCGATATCCGCTTGGCCTTTCGTCCTCTTGTGTCCAATTTCGCATCGGATTAAAAAGAACTCATACTCGGTCGATTCGGCCTATGTAAGTCAGGAAGGAACGCACCGACTTCCTCTCCAAAAACGCGGAGCACTTATGCTTGCAACCTCTTCCAGCAGCCTGGACACCATGATCTTCGGCCTGCCGCTCGTCTTTCTGCTTGTTGTCTGCTTTTTCCGGCTGGATTCGCTCCTGACCGGTTCCCGCATCATCCGCACGCCGCGCCCTTCGCGGATTCCCGTCGCCCACCAGGATCTGGCCGCAGTCTGCACCGATCCCGACGGCCGCCCCTGGAGCCAGAATCTGGAACCATAGCTGACACCTCGAACCGGCACCCCCTCCCCCACCCAGAAATCCTGCGCCATCCTTTTCAATCACTTAGCACATCCGGTTCTTTTCCCACAGCGCATTCGGGCAGTATTCGGGCGGCGTAAATAATTCTTGACCCGGCATGGCAGCCGATATACAGTAAAAAATGCCATCCAAGAGGGCGAGTGCGCAGAAAGTCGTTGCGCCCATCTGCTCTTTTCCCGCATCTCATATTGGTAATGAGCTTCGGCTCAGGTTGAGGTGCGCGGTGTGTTCCCATTCCGGTGCGATCCGCACAGCGGTCCACGGCGAACTCACTGGACAACTTCGGGAAAGCGCGGTACGGCACGGTTCCACATTGTGCGGAACCGCATGAAAATTTTAGAACTCCGCGCACAGCGCGTGCGTCTAACCCCTTGAATGGAACAGAGGCGGCCAGCAAGAAAGGCTGCCAACTGCACCGGAGGCGCCAAAGAAGTACCGGCCGGGCAGAAAAGCTGTAAAGGAGATATTGCAATGCGTTCCGATCTGGTTTTTGGGGCACTCTCTCATGTGTCCAACCGCTATCAGCTCTGTCAGCTCGCGAGCAAGGCGACCCGCAAGCTGCACAAGCCGAATTCCCGCCTGCAGGACACCACAAACGAGGTCCTGGTCCGTTTTCATTCGTCCAATCCCGCCGCTCCCGCTGCCAGGAAGGCCGCCGAGCTGGTGGAAGAGCGCCGCGCCGCCTAAGCCGGCAGCCGCGCTAACGCCTGAAAATCAGTCTGCGGGCGCATTTCACACGAAGGAATCCGCCCGCGCCTTAACCCGAAACGGCACGCGCTTACGCAGGAAGTACCAATCCCAGGCACAGCCGTTCTATACTGTATTCACTGCTTTCGCAAGAATTCCCGCCTGACTTCCCGGAGCACAACTCCCATCCCAATCTTCTCCACTCCATCCCGCCCTATTGCAGGTGAACATGACTATTGCTGAACTCAAGGAAAAAAACATCACGGAGCTGAGCCGCATCGCGCGCACCCTCGAAATTCCCGGCGCCAGCGGCCTCCGCAAGCAGGATCTGATCTTCAAGATCCTCCAGGCCCAGAGTGAAAAAGAGGGCCACATCTTTGCCGACGGCGTCCTCGAAATCCTCCCCGACGGCTACGGCTTCCTGCGCTCGCCGGATTACAACTATCTCCCCGGACCCGACGACATTTACGTCTCGCCCTCGCAGATCCGCAAATTCGACCTCAAGACCGGCGACTCCATCAGCGGCAACGTCCGCCCGCCGCACGAGGGCGAAAAATACTTTGCGCTCGTCAAGATCGAAGCCATCAACTTCGAGTCGCCCGAAGAAACGCGCAACAAGATTCTCTTCGACAACCTCACGCCGCTCTACCCGCAGGAGCGCATCAAGATGGAGACCGTGCGCGAGGCCACCAGCGGCCGTGTCATGGACCTCTTGACGCCCGTAGGCAAAGGCCAGCGTGGCCTCACCGTCGCTCCGCCGCGCACCGGCAAGACGATGCTCCTCCAGTCCATCGCCAACTCCATCACCTCGAACCACCCCGAAGTGGTCCTCATCGTCCTGCTCATCGACGAGCGCCCGGAAGAAGTCACCGACATGCAGCGCAGCGTCAAGGGTGAAGTCATCAGCTCCACGTTTGACGAGCCGGCCGCGCGCCACGTGCAGGTCGCCGAGATGGTCATCGAAAAGGCCAAGCGCCTCGTCGAGCATAAGCGCGACGTCGTCATCCTGCTCGACTCGATCACGCGCCTCGCGCGCGCTTACAACACTATCGTCCCGCCCTCGGGCAAAGTGCTCTCCGGCGGCGTCGATTCCAACGCCCTTCAGCGCCCCAAGCGTTTCTTCGGCGCCGCGCGCAACATCGAAGAAGGCGGCTCGCTGACCATCATCGCCACGGCGCTCGTCGATACCGGCTCGCGCATGGATGAAGTCATCTTTGAAGAGTTCAAGGGCACCGGCAACATGGAAATCATCCTCGACCGCAAGCTCGTCGATAAGCGCGTCTTCCCGGCCATCGACATCCAGCGCAGCGGCACGCGCAAGGAAGAGCTGCTCATTCCAAAAGAGGATTTACAGCGCATCTGGGTTCTCCGCAAGGTGATCAACCCGCTCTCGCCGGTCGAAGCGATGGAACTCCTCATCAACCAGCTCGAGAAGCGCCGCAACAACGCCGAGTTCCTCCAGAACATGAACCAGCTCTAGGTGGAGGTCCAGGCAGCCTGGCAACACCAGAGCAGCAAAGGCCGGGGCGAGTCCCCGGCCTTTGCACCAATATACGGAGTACGAAATGCAAAATAGATTCAAAGCAGCCATTGCCGTCCTGATGCTGAGCTGCGCGCTCGGCGTCTCAGCCCAGCAGCCGGACCGCGGCTACTGGCAGGCCGCGAGCAACACCGCCTCCAGCATCACCGGCGACATCGCCATCGCAGCCACAAAGCTCACCATCGACTTCAAAAGCTACACCATCGCATCCATTCGCGCCATCAAGCCGGAAGAAGTCAGCGCCGTCTTCGACGCCGACGTAAGCACCGCCGGCCCCGGCACGCTCTACCGGCTCAACGTTCCCGCGGCGCAGCGCTTCCTCCACAAAAACACCCTCTGCGGCTCGGAAGACACGCAGTGGATGGTCACCTACGCAGCCGGCAAATCGCTGCAGGTAGCCTTCTTTTCCGGCAGCGCCGCGCCCGTCCTCACCTTCGACGCCGTCTCGCACTCCACGAATCTCTGCGGCGTCTATAACTACGCCCGGTGACAGGCTGAGCAGGCTGGATGCGCGCTTCCACGAATCAACAATCCCTGCTAAAATCAGAAAAGTCTCGTGGGGCTGTAGCTCAGCTGGGAGAGCGCCTCGTTCGCAACGAGGAGGCCAGCGGTTCGATCCCGCTCAGCTCCACCAATCCCTTTTCAAATTCTCCGGCTATCGCGCAGAACATCTGCTTTTGCCTTTTGCCCACACCAGCAACACACTGCGTGCCCCATGTCTCCCAGCTTTGGAGAGATGGGATGCGAAGCAGCGACAGGACACTGGAAGCTGTCTCATCCATGTTTTTGCACTCTGGAAAGCGCCCCTCAGGGGCTAAAGCCACGCGATTTGTGAGCTTTTTACGGCACGGCTGAAGCCGTGCCCTTTCAAAACAGGTTTATGAGATAGCTCGGCTCTGTTGACATCCTCTTCAAGTATTGGCATTTTGAGGGGACATCTGAGTCGGTAGAGGTTGTAGGTGAGGCCGAGCAGGAGCGCCTGGCGGGCCTGGGAGTTGAGCGAACGGCCCGGTGCGCGACAGCTTATCTTCCGCTTGGTGGTCGAGAAGACCGTCTCCACCAGCGATCTGTGCCCATATTCTTTTCTGG
>JASHPD010000243.1 GCA_030038315.1 Acidobacteriaceae bacterium | reverse complement strand
GATATTGGTGACTGGGGCATGGCGC
Source organism: Acidobacteriaceae bacterium (assembly GCA_030038315.1). Taxonomy (GTDB): domain Bacteria; phylum Acidobacteriota; class Terriglobia; order Terriglobales; family Acidobacteriaceae; genus Telmatobacter. Next base: position 8,092 of record JASHPD010000243.1, on the reverse strand, counting down.
TGGCTCTGGCCTATAAGGCCGGTCCACAGGCGAAGGTGTTGGTTGATACAGGACACCACTATCAGGCGCAGAATATCGAACAAATTGTGGCATGGCTGCTGCATTTGAAGATGCTGGGTGGCTTCCACTTTAACGACAGAAAATATGCCGACGATGATCTGACTATTGGGTCGATTGATCCTTATCAAGTCTTCCGCATTTTTCACGAAATTCTGAGCGATAACACGGGTGCGGCGGCGAATGTGGCCTTCATGATCGACCAGAGCCACAACCTGAAGGGCAAGATGGAAGCGATGGTGCAGACTGTCGCGACAGCGCAGGAGATTTATGCGCGTGCCGCGCTGGTGGATCGCGAGCAGCTTGCCGCCTTGCAGGATGGATGCGATCTTGTGGCTGCTGAAGAGCTTTTCCGCGGCTGCTTTTGGACAGATGTGCGCCCGCATGTGCGCGAGTGGCGCGAGTCGAAGGGGCTGCCCATCGATCCGTTGGCTGAGCTTGCGCGCAGCGGCTATGTGGAAGAGGCCGCACGCGTGCGCGGCGCGCGCAATGCAAGCCTTGTAGCGACCTACGCATAGAAAAATCAGGACCTAACAGAAATGGAAGTGAGCAAAATGGCGGGAACGCTGCATTTTCTGGAAGACAAGTGGGATAAGAAGCTGGCCTCAAAATTGGATGGGCCGGAGCTGTTGCGATATCGCTCGAATCTACTGGGCTCGGACCTGCAGATTACAAATTTCGGTGGCGGGAACACGAGCTCGAAGCTCGAAATGACGGACCCTGTGGACGGCAAGACGAAGCAGGTGATGTGGGTCAAGGGCAGTGGCGGCGATCTTGGATCGATCAAGCGCGAGGGCTTTGCCACACTCTATCTCGACCGGTTGTTAAGCCTTGAGCGCAGCTATCCGGGGGTGGAACGCGAAGACGAAATGGTGGCGATGTACCCGCTATGTGCATTTGGCGCCAATCCCGTAGCTGCTTCCATTGATACGCCGCTCCACGGCTTCCTGCCATTTCTGCATGTGGATCATCTGCATCCGGACTGGGGCATCGCGCTGGCAGCTTCTGCCAATGGCAAGGAGCGGATGGAAGAGTTCAACGCCGAGTTCGGTCACAAGCTGGTCTGGCTTCCCTGGCAACGTCCCGGTTTTGAACTGGCCATGATGCTGAAACATGCGGTGGATGCAAACCCGGATTGCAACGGTATTGTTCTCGGGGGCCATGGGCTCTTTACCTGGGGGAACACGCAACGCGAGTGTTACCTCAACACGATCACGATCATCGATCAGATCGGGCAGTTCATCGAGAGGCACGACAAGCAGCGCGGCAAGCCACGCTTCGGCGGGCAGAAGTGCAAGGCGCGTGAGGACCGCAGGCAAGTAGCCGCGAAAGTCTTCGCCGTTCTGCGCGGCGCCGTTAGCCGTAAACAGCGCTGGATCGGCAATTATGTCGATCACGACGATGTGTTGAACTTTGTGAACAGCGTGCAGACACGCGAGCTCGCGCATCTAGGTACAAGCTGCCCGGACCACTTCATCCGCACCAAGATTCGTCCGATGCTTATTGAGTGGGACCCAAGCGGGGATGCAAAGGAGTTGCCCGGCTTGATAAATACTGCGCTCGAAGGGTACCGCAAGGAGTATGGCGAATACTACAAGAAGTACGCACTCCCTGATTCTCCTGCGCAGCGCGATGCAAGCCCCACCGTCGTACTGATCCCTGGACTTGGCATGTTCACCTTCGGCAAGAACAAAACGGAGGCGCGGCTTACCGGTGAGTTCTACACCAATGCAATTCATGTCATGCAGGGTGCGGGTTCGCTTTCTGGCAAGAAGGCGCGCAAGGATGTTCCGCAGGCCGGGCCTGCCGCAAGCGCGGATCAGTTCACGGTGTATGAGAACTATGTGGCGCTGCCGCCGAGCGAGGCTTTCCGCATCGAGTACTGGTCTCTCGAAGAAGCCAAGATTCGCCGCCAGCCTCCGGAAAAGGAATTGAGCCGCCGCATTGCTCTTGTGGTTGGAGCAGGCAGCGGTATCGGCCGCGAAGTTGCGCTGCTGGCCGCGCAGCGCGGGGCTGCGATTGTTGCGGCGGATCGCGACTTGGCCAGCGCCGAGAGCGCAGCGGAAGAGTGCCAGAAGATTGTGGGCAAGGAGATGGCTTTTGCCGCGCAGATCGACATCACGAAGCGCGAGACGATCCAGGCAGCTCTGGATGCGACGATTGCCGCATTTGGTGGACTTGATCTGCTCATCAGCACCGCAGCCATCTTCCCCGCTTCGCCGGACGGCATGATCAACGACGCGATGTGGGCCACGACGCTTGAGATCAATGTGACGGCAAACTATAAGCTCTGCGATGAGGCTGCGAAGATTCTCATGACGCAGGGAATTGGAGGCTCAGTTGTGCTGACAAGCTCTGCCAACGCAGTTGTTGCCAAACGGGGCAGCGAAGCCTATGACGTATCCAAGGCTGCGCTGAGCCACCTGATTCGTGAGTTAGCCGTCGGTCTCGCTCCTGTGCGCGTCAACGGCATTGCGCCGGCAACGGTGGTGAAAGGTTCGACCATGTTTCCTCGCGATCGTGTAAAGGCTTCGCTTGTGAAATATGGCATCGCGTTTGCGGGCTCTGAGACGGATGACGATCTGCGAAACAAGCTCGCGGCTTTTTATGCGCAGCGCACACTTACGCACATTCCAATCGACCCCAGGGACTGCGCCGAAGCAATTCTCTTCCTTGCCGGCCCCAAGACCCCTGTAACAACAGGCCACATGATGCCTGTCGATGGCGGACTCGTTGAGGCCTGCCTGCGGTGAGCACGGAGGATGCAGCAAGGCTCGAAGACAAGCGCGCATTGATCGCAGTCGATCTCGGTGCGGAAAGCTGTCGCGTCTCACTGCTGCGATGGATTGACGGCAGTGCGCACATCCATCTGGTGCACCGATTTGCAAATGCGCCGGAGCAGCGCGTAGATGGTCTGCGATGGAATCTCCGCCGCATTGTTGATGGCGTGGAAGAGGGGCTGCAAAAGTGTGCCTTCACCGCAACCGAAGGTGTGCGGTCGATCGCCGTGGATGGATGGGCGGTGGATTATGTTCGCCTCGCCGCGGATGGGGCGGCTCTAGAGGACCCCTTCTGTTATCGCGATCCGCGATGTGAGGCAGCACAGACTATGTTTCATCGCAAAATTTCTGCGGAACAACTGCGTGAACGGACCGGGGTTCAGATCCAGCCTCTCAATACTGTCTATCAGCTCTATGCGGATCGTCTTGCCAGCGTTGCATCGTCGCGCTGGCTCAATATACCGGAGTATATGTTGTATTGTTGGAGCGGTGCGGCTGTGGCGGAGAGAACGAATGCGACGCACACAGGGCTTGTTGACTTGGATGGCAACTGGTGTGGGGAGATTCTTGCCGCGGCGGAAGTGCCGCTTGCTCATGCTCCACGAATTGTCGAGCCGGGAACATGGATGGGCACGTATGCCGGCGATGTCGCGGCGCTGCGTGGCGTGAACGTGATTGCACCGTGCTGCCATGATACGGCGAGCGCCGTTGCTGGTATTCCCGCCGAGGGCGAGGACTGGGCTTACATCAGCTCAGGGACATGGTCTTTGATTGGAACTTTGCTCGATCAGGCATGTAATACGCGCGAAGCGTCCGATGAGAACTTTACCAACCTGGGCGCGGCAGGCGGGCGCATTCTGTTTCATAAGGGAATTGCGGGAATGTGGCTGCTGCGGCAGTGCATGGCGGCGTGGAAGACAGAGGATGTGACGCTGCTTGTCGCGCAGGCCGGCGGCGTATCCGCGTTTGCTTCCGAAGAACTGATAGACGTGGAAGATGCCAGCCTCGCACAGCCGGGCGAAATGCCGGAGCGGATCAATGCGCAGCGCGCGCGGCGCGGACTTCCGAGCCTGCATCAGCGAGCTGAATTGGTGCGGCTAATTTTCGATTCGCTGGCCACGCACTATGCCGCGGTTTTGCGCTCAATCGAACAAATCACCGGCAGGAAGCTGCGACGTATCTATATTGTTGGTGGTGGGTCGCAGAATGCACTGCTGAACAGGCTGACGGCTGAGGCCACTGGGCTTGAAGTGCGGCGCGGCGCCGTGGAAAGCTCCACAATCGGCAATTTCGCCGTGCAGTTAGCAGCCGGTGAAGACGACGCTTCGGCGGCGCGGGTGGCACGATGGGCGGCGCGGCTGGCAGGTTGAGCGAGTGCGGCAACTTGCATGTTCGTGGCAAATTTCGGCAAAATTCCATTACAGAAATCCATCGAGTTCTGTAATCTAGCCACACAACGAGGAGCCTCTGCCTTGCCTAAAACAAAACATCTTTACCTCATTCCGGTGCTCTCCAAAGCGCTCGATATTCTGGAGCTGTTGCAGAATGAAAATCGCCCGCTGACATTGGAGGCGATTCATCAGCACACACGCGTCTCTAAAACTACGGTTTACCGCGTGCTGAAGACCTTTGTGCATCGTGGGTATCTGGTGCAGGCGCCGGATGGAACCTATCGCCATGTTGTGCGGCGGCGGAAGATGCGCTTCGGCTTTGCAGGCCAGAGTGCGGAGATGCCGTTTTCGAATGAAGTGACGCGCAGTCTGAGCGATGCGGCGCGAACTACGGGTGTCGAATTGATCGTGCTCGATAATCGCTATGATGGCGCTACCGCCGTGAAGAATGCCGATGAGTTAATTCGTGCCGGGGTGGATCTGATATTCGAGTTCAACGTGGCGCATGAAGTGGCGCCGGTTATCGGCGATCGCGTTGCGGCGGCTGGTATCCCACTTATCGCAATCGACATCCCGCATCCCAATGCGATCTTCTTCGGAGTAGATAACTATCGTGTGGGTGTGGACGCGGGCGAACTGCTTGCGCGGCACGCAGCCGAACACTGGAACAGCAAGGCGAACTGGATGCTGGGGCTGGATCTGCCCGCGGCCGGGACATTGGTGCAGGGACGCGTTTCGGGTGCCTTCGAGGCTGTGCGCGCTGCTATTCCAGATTTGCCGGCTGCAAATTACATTCGCATCGATGGGCGGGGACAGCTAGAGAGCAGTAAAAAAGTGGTCGGCGAGTTTCTGGATGCACACCCAAAAGACAGGCAGATTCTGATAGCCGCCGCCACGGACTCGAGTGCGCTGGGGGCGGTTGCCGCGGCGCGCGAACGAAAGCGCACACGCCATGTGGCGATCGTGGGCCAGGACTGTATTGAAGATGCAGTGGCAGAGATATGTCGAGCGGATACGCCTTTTATCGGCACTATTTCCCATGAAACGGCTACATACGGCCCTTCGCTGATGCACATCGCGCTCGAACTGCTTAAGGGCCAGCCCGTGCCTCCGTATAGCTATGTAACGCATCGCGTGGTTCCGCGGACGGCGGTTCTGGAAGGCGTGGCAGGTTAGTTGCATCCAGGCGGACGCAGGCTCGGTTCGTCTCGCGGGATATAGCTTGCGGCTCGCGCGCCTGTGATTTTCATGTATTGAATGTGTTGCTTGAGCTTGAATCTTCACTCATTCCTGTGTCTTTATGTCAGAGGTACAGTGCGATTGGGCTCAACAGAAATTTGCCGCTTACTGCCTGCGGTGGGTTGCAGGGAAACCGAAGAACATTGTGAACCGATGCCGGTTGCGCTGAGCAACTTGCCGTTCCGTGTGGTCAGCAGGCGAACGATGCCACTTATTTTGCAGAATGTGTGATTGTTGAGGAGTAATTCGGCACGGCCCGCGCCATATCGCAGTTCGGCAATCAGATGCGGCGCAATGCGAAGGCGGAAAACGGCGCGGTCACCTGCGAGTGCGGGGCGTATATTCCACTCAATATCTCCGTCCACGGCGCGAACTCCGGCAAGCCTCCAAGTGAAATCGAAGAGAATCAACGCGGAGGGGGAATATCCCGGCGCGCCATCGGTGAAGATGCCGGTAAGAGGGTCCATCTGCTGGTGAAAATCCGAGGCACGCAGCAGAGCCGCGATCCACTGTAGCATCAGGTGCGCCAGATCGGCCGGCTTGCCGTAGTGCTCCATCCAGCGCGGCGCACGCAGCGCAGTAAGCGCCTGCGCCGCACCGCCCCATGAATTGCGCGGAATGGGGCGCACAAAGGCCGGATCATCGAGCGCGATGGAAGGCAGAGGATACGGCGCCCAGAAACTTCTGGGATTGTGAATCTGCCGGCGATAGATGGTTTCAAAAAGCTGTTGATCGACGACGTGCTCTCCAAGAACGCGCGTCAGCAAATCGCCGCGTACGCGGACAAAGCGGTTCTGCGCGTCCACGTCGTAGAAACAGGCATCGGTTGTATCGTACAGGCGCTTGAGAATTGTCGCGCGGATGCTCTGCGCGTCTTCAAGCCAACGATCAGCTTCGTGTTCTTTGCCTAGCGCGCGGGCCATGCCGGCCAGCGCGATGCGCCCGCCGTAAACAGTCGCGGAAAGATCGGGACAGAGCCGCGGCAACGATGGAACCGGCGGGCATTTGCGCGCGTCGTGATCGGGGCAACTGTTAGGAATGCCGACCCAGCGCGGGCTGTTGTCGTGGCCGGTGTCGTAGGTGCAGAAGCCTTCGCAGAGCCCTGTGTGGCGCGTGTCGCGATAGCGGCGCAACCACGCATCCCATCGCGTACAGCTTATGTAGGCTACCTCCAGAAGAGTTGCGTCTCCGGTTTTCTGCGCGAGTTCCCATGCCGTAGCCGCGATGGGCACCACCATCTGAATTTGCCCGAGGCCGATGCCGGCTGCCCTCAGGTTGCAGGGAATCTGGCCGTCTTCGCGCTGCAATGCGAAGAATGCCATATGATTGTTGCGCGCGATTTCCGGACGTATCGCCGAATAAACAAGCCCCTCCTGTGGCGCGCATTCGAGCCAGATCCCGTGGTACTCGCTTCCCTCGATAAGCACGGGCTCTGCGTAGCCTGGCAAGCGGACAATGTTCGATGCGAGCAGATCGAGCGCACTTTGATAGCGCTTGTTCAGAAGTGGATTGCTTGTGTCAAAGGAGACAGAGGCTTCTCCGGCGAAGTTGCTTTCCGCTTGCGGAAGCGTGGCGAAGGCTTGCAAAGATGCAAGAGCCGTTCCAGCCAGTGCGCCCGTTACGAATTCACGTCTCTTCATTGCCGACGATTTGTTCCAGCATCACTCTAACGCACTCACCATGGATTGACGCCGGGCGGCTGATAGTGCGCCCAGTCGAAATCGACGATTCCAGCGCTCGATACCTGCGTGGTATAGGCGAAGAGCGCGGGCCGCGAGCCTTTCCACCAACTGAAATAAATGAAAGTGGCAGGCCCGAGCGGTTGAAACGGCCGTCTGTCATTCAGGCTGAAGAGGCAGCACGCCTGATCGTCTTCAATGTGCACGCGCAACTGAACTGTCATCTGCGAAATGAGTGGACCGTCCGTGTTGGAATATGGAGCGAAGAACTCGATGCGCTGTTCGGCCTCTGCCTGCACCACTTCGATTCCACTTGCGGGCTGCTCGAACATGGCCAGCCCTGCATGCGTGCCGCCGCACATCCGAGAGAGGTCAACGCGCGTAATGAAGTCGAAGGAGTTGTCCTACATGCATTGCGTGAGCGTGTTGCGGGCATCAAGCAAATTGTCGGCCAGTATGGGAATCAGGCGCAGATTGCCGGGTCGTGCGGTGAGCGTCCAGTGGACGTCGTTGGGGCTGTGATTTCACTCCCACTGCGGTTCGATGTGTGGAGCATTGAACTCGTCAGAAGTTTGCGGTCCCTGCGTCGTATTATCGGTCGCGGCCTGCGGAACAAAGCCGGAGCAACAGGCTGGCCGGCGGACCCATCATCGAAGGTTTCTCCGATGATGGGCCAGTCATCGCGTCAGCGCACCGGTCTCGCGTGGATGGAACGCATTCATGAGGAAGTGCGCTGGAGATCAGGCAATTTTACCCTTAGGAACTCGTTGAAATTCGCCTGATTGCGGCGTCTTTCCTGGTGATTTTCGTTTCTTGCCGTTCGCGATCTGTTTGAAGTGCGGTTCTGGCCGCTGTTTATAAGGGTTTGCCAGGTCTCAGGCAGTATCCCCGCGGCCCGCGGCCGCTGCTCAGGCGCACTGCTGCCTGAGCCTTGCCGGTGGTTGAG
>JASHPD010000242.1 GCA_030038315.1 Acidobacteriaceae bacterium | reverse complement strand
TACTTAATAATCTCCGAGATGGTGCCGGCGCCCACCGTGCGGCCGCCCTCGCGGATCGCAAAGCGCAAGCCCTTCTCCATCGCCACCGGCGTAATCAGCTCCACCGTCAACTGCACGTTGTCCCCCGGCATCACCATCTCCGTGCCTTCCGGCAGCGTCGCCACCCCCGTCACGTCCGTCGTGCGGAAGTAGAACTGCGGACGGTAGCCCTTGAAGAACGGCGTATGACGACCGCCTTCTTCCTTCGACAACACGTAAACCTCGCCCTTGAAGTTGGTGTGCGGCGTGATCGAGCCCGTCTTCGCCAGCACCATCCCGCGCTCCACGTCTTCCTTTGGAATACCGCGCAGCAACAGACCGGCGTTGTCCCCAGCCAGACCTTCGTCCAACTGCTTCTTGAACATTTCCACGCCCGTCACAACCGTCTTGCGCGTCTCGCGGAAGCCCACAATCTCCACTTCCTCGCCCACCTTCACCTTGCCCCGCTCGATACGGCCCGTCACCACCGTGCCGCGGCCCGAGATCGAGAAGATATCTTCGATCGGCATCAGGAACGGAAGGTCAATCGCGCGGTCCGGCTGCGGCACGTTCTTGTCCACCGCTTCCATCAGCTCGTCGATCTTCGCTTCCCACTGCGCCTCGCCGTTCAGCGCGCCCAAGGCAGAGCCGCGGATCACCGGCACATCGTCGCCCGGGAACTGGTACTTGCTCAACAGCTCGCGCACTTCCATCTCCACCAGGTCGATCAGCTCGGCATCTTCCACCGCGTCGCACTTGTTCAGGAAGACCACGATGTACGGCACACCCACCTGGCGCGCCAGCAGAACGTGCTCCTTGGTCTGCGGCATCGGGCCGTCGGTCGCCGCAACGACCAGAATCGCGCCGTCCATCTGCGCCGCGCCGGTAATCATGTTCTTGATGTAGTCGGCGTGGCCGGGACAGTCCACGTGCGCGTAATGCCGGTTGGCCGTCTCGTACTCCACGTGCGCCGTCGCAATCGTGATGCCCCGCTCGCGCTCTTCCGGCGCGTTGTCAATCGTGTCGAACGAGCGGAACTTGATGTTCGGGTTGTGCTTCGACAACACCTTCGTGATCGCCGCCGTCAACGTCGTCTTCCCGTGATCGATATGCCCAATCGTCCCCACATTCACGTGCGGCTTGCTGCGATCAAACTTTTCCTTCGCCATCTTCGGTTCCCTTTCGTTCCTCTCTAGCTCTGCTTTTGAAAGCCAATCGTCTTACTTGGTACAGATTCAGCTAAAACCACATCCAACTGCGCAATTTCAAAATGCGCCCACTTAATGAGCATGACCGATATTTCACCCGACTCCTGCCTGTCCCTTACAACCCAAAGCCCCAGATCGTCTGCCCACTGCACAAAAACCTGAATGAACTCGGTGTCAAAAATCCCATGCAGGGCACGCTCACCTTCAGGGGATAACCGCAGAACTACGTCTTGCCCTCTCCAGTAGTTCAACTTGCCGCCGCACGATACTCGCCCCATCCCAATTTCGATCTGAGATACTCTCGAATCTCTTCCGGATTGGCAACGTTCAACACCTGCCGATCCCTCTCATCGGAAAAGTCTTCCGTGGGAAGAGGGATTTCAAAAAACTTACTTCCAGAACCCGGAGCCTGAAGCTCAATCAAAGCACACCACCCGGGCTCAAATCCGCGCTTCACGATACCTTTCAAATGGAAGCCGGCTTTCCATTCCTCAAACAAATCCAGAATGACTTTACCAATTCGCTCGCCCTCTTCCGATTCCCGCTTCCGCGCGGACTGGCGAAGAAGCAAATGGCGGGCATACTGCTCGTCACTGAGATGCCGAATCCTTGCTCGCTGCTGGTCTTCTTCCGAAAGAACAGGGAGATTCGCAATGGGAGTTTCCTGCGCAAGGAGCCATTCCTCCGCGCGAGCGGGCAATCCCCGCGTCAAAATCTGAAATGCCGCCATTGCCCTTCCCTCCTTCGCCTCAGTAGTACGCGTACGCCTTGAAGTACCGCTGCCGCAGCTCCGCCGGCACTCTTTCCACCAGCCGCAGATACCGCTCGCGGGTCAATCCCTGGTCGCTCACCGGCAGCGCCTGGTAGAGCGCAATCGCGTCCTTGCTTAGCCAACCGCGGTTCAGCACTTCCTCGAAGTTGCGGATCGAGAATCCAGCCCGCGCTACGCGGCTCAGCAGAACGTCCACGTCCCGCGCATCAAAGGCCGCGTCCAGCAGCGAGTGAAGCCTTGCGTAAGTCTGTACATCCTGTACCGAGATCGCCGCTTGCTCGAACATTTCTTCCTCGAACTCCTGCCAACTTGCTACTTCTGAATCCTGGATCACCCCAGCGACAAAGACCCGTCGCCGGGGATCCCGATTCTGGAGCGGGAGACGGGACTCGAACCCGCGACCAACAGCTTGGAAGGCTGTGACTCTACCACTGAGTTACTCCCGCAAAAAACAGTTATCAGCGATCAGTTGTCAGTGATCAGTTACAACCCCCGGCTTAGAAGGCCGGTACTCTAAAACAAGCTGAAGACTGACGACTGTGCACTGACCACTGTTCACTTGCATTTCTGGAGCTGATGACCGGGA